>CAZZAH010000179.1:0-8097 GCA_964652115.1 uncultured bacterium
TCGAGCAGTTCGACTTGAATCCGCTGGATCTCGATCAAGCGCGCCCATTGATGCGAGAGCAGCTGGTCGAGCTTCGACTGGATGTGGCGAATCTCGAGCTCCGCTTTCAGGTTCACCTTGTAGTCCTCGTCCGCGCGTCGGCGGTCGCGGGCCTCCTGCCGGTTCTGGCTCATCATGATGACGGGAGCTTGCGTCGCGGCCAGGCAAGAGAGGACGAGGTTGAGCAGGATGAACGGATAAGGATCGAAGGGCCGATGCAGGAGCTCGATCGAGTTGATCAGGATCCAGGCAATGAGCGTTCCGCCGAAGATCAGCAGGAAGGTCCAACTTCCGCCGAAGGCGGCGAGACGATCGGCGAGCTTCTGTCCCACGGTCGACTTCTCGGTCGGCTTCGCACGCGACTGCCGAGACAGAAGGTGGTGCTCCCGCAGGCTCTTGACGACCTCGGCGTCGAGCGCGCTCAGCTCGCCTCGCTCGTCGGCGAGCACCTGCTCGACGTAGGCCGCGCGATGCTCGTTCAAGCAAGCGAGGCAAATCAGCGAATGCGGATCCCAGTCGGGATGTTTGCTGCGGATCAGCTCCGCGGTCGGACCATGCACCATCTCGCCGGCCACCGCGGACTGGCGCGGCCGATCGTTGCCGCAGACGGCGCAGTGAAACGTTTCGTGAGCCGGCATCGGATCTCCTTTCGATCTCAGCGATCGACCATGCTCCTCGAGAGCGCGCGCTCGAGCACGCGTCCTTCCGCGTCTTTGGGCAGGTCCAGGCCGAGCAGCGCGAAGAGCGTCGCGCCGACGTCTTCCGCCCTCGCCGCGTCGATGTGCACGTCGGGCCTGACTCCCGGGCCGACGAGAAGATAGGGCACGCGTGTTTGCGTCGCGCGGATGCCGCCGTGTCCGCCGCGATAGTTCTTCACGATCAGCTCGAAGTCGGCTCCTAAGTCCCAGCCTTCGGCACTCGTCACGAAGAGATCGCCTGCGTCGTGTGCGTGGACCGCGGCCCAGAGGCGCGGCACCGTGTAGGGGTAGCTCGTGCGCGCGGTGCCTGCGAGCCACGCCTCGGCGCGGTGCGATCTTCCATCGAGGAGCGAGTCGAGCTCCGATCCGACCGCCTGCGGCTCGAGGTCCGCTCGATCGAGATGCGTCGTGTATCCAAGCGGATCGACCCCCTCGACAGCGTAGGCGTAGCCTGTCGAGTCGGCCGAGATCCACGAGCGCCCGCGCGCGCTCGCGACGAGCACGCGTCCCTCGGGATCGAGGCCCGCGACCAGCTCGATCCCTTCGACCGCGGTGAGCGCGGCGAAGAGATCCAACTCGCCTCTCGGAGTGGGATAGTGCCGCAGCGTCCCTCCATCGACGCGAAATTGCAGCCCGGCGACTCCGGGAATGCGAGGATCGCGCAGGTAGACCCAGTTCATCAGGTCGCCGTTCACCGCGATGAAGCCATCGTGCCGCGCATGTCGTTCGAGCGCGTCGTCGAGCTTGCCGCTGCCGAGGTTCGTGGCGTGATCCCAGTCGAGGCGAAGGCCGGTCTTCTCCGCCAGGACCGCGCGAAGGTCGAGGTGGCGCGAGACCTCCTCGACGCCGTGGTCCGAGACGATCGCGAGGACGCGCTCCTGGCCGAGCTCGCGGCAGCGGCGGCGATAGCGTCCGATCCAGCCGTCGGTGCGACGCAGCAGCTCCGCATAGCCCTCATCGGTGCCGTGAACATGCTGGTATCCGTCGAGCGAGGCGAAGGTGATCCACTGCATCTTCGGTCTGCGCTCGAGCTCCTTGAGCGCGAGGCCGAGCATGTTCTCTTCCGCCGCTTGCCAGTCGGGGACGAGCAGCGGTCCGAGCTTCGGGATCGAGGCGAGGGCGCCGAGGAGCGCCACCCGGTCCTGGTACTTGGCGAGGCTGAACCGCCAGGGAGTGACCCAGCTTCGCGTGGCGCCTCGCGTGAGCAGCGAGTTCCAGCACGACGTGTACTCGGGGGCGAGTCGCTCGAAGATCGTCGGCGGCGCGGCGGCGAGGTCGAGGTTCATGTGGACGGCGGTGCGCCCGACGTAGTTCCGGAAGTTGCCGCGCTCCCGCTCGCGATCGACCCAACGCAGGCCGAGCACGCCCGAGTGCGCCGCGTCGCATCCGGTGAGGAAGGGATAGAAGGCGTAGCCGGTCATCGAGGGCACGGCTCCGATCCCGCGTTCGATGTAGGCGCCCTCTTCGATGATGCGCGCGAGCTCCGGCAAACGTCCGGCGGCGAGCTCGCGGCGGAAGACCTCGTCCGAGAGACCGTCGAGCAGGACGATCGTGAGGTAAGGAGGTGTCGACTCGCGCGTGGTGGGCGGCGCGGCGCAACCCGGAAGCGCGGGCAGGAGGAGGAGCAGGAGCATCAGGGCGAGGCCGCATTCGGCCGAAGGTCGTGCGATTCGCTCCGGCATCCGCGTGGCGTCCTCCTGTCGAGCGAGCATGCGCGATCGACCGCGCGAAGCCAAGCCCCTCGACCGCGACTGCGCTCTGGACCGAGGCGAGGCGCGCCCCGCATACTGACGCGCCCCGCGTTCGTGGCGAGCGCGACCGCCTCGTGGTCATAAGAAGGAGTGTGCCCAGCTTGTCCGTCCCCGCCCTGGCGCTCGAAGACATTCGAAAGCAGTACTTCGGCAACAGGGTGCTACGCGGGGTCAGCCTCGAGGTCGCGCCGGGCGAGATCCACGCCTTGGTCGGAGAGAACGGCGCCGGCAAGTCGACCCTGATGAACATCCTCTTCGGGATGCCGGTGATCCGCGAGACCGGCGGCTACGAAGGGCGCATCCGTCTGGCGGGCGAGCCGATCGATCCGCGCACACCGAGCGACGCGATGGCGCGCGGCGTCGGGATGGTGCACCAGGAGTTCATGCTCCTCCCCGGATTCACCGTGACCGAGAACATCAAGCTGAACCGCGAGCCGACGCATGCGAACTGGATGAGCCGCGCGCTCCGACCGCTCTTGCGCGAGCGCGCGGAGCCGTACGAGTCGCTCGACTGGACTCGCATGCGGCGCGAGTCGCGAAGCGCGCTCGATCGGATCGGGATGTCGCTCGACGAGAACCTGCCGGTGGCGGGACTGCCGGTCGGGCACATGCAGTTCATCGAGATCGCGCGCGAGGTCGACAAGGAGAACGCCAAGCTTCTGGTCTTCGACGAGCCGACCGCGGTGCTGACCGAAGGAGAAGCGGACGAGCTGCTCCGCACCATGCGGCAGCTCGCGCAGCAGGGGATCGCGATCCTCTTCATCACGCATCGGCTCGATGAGGTGATGTCGGTGGCCGACCGCATCACCGTGCTGCGCGACGGCGAGGTCGCCGCGCGCCTCGATCGCGGAGAGGCGACCGTGCCGCGTTTGGCCGAGTTGATGATCGGCCGGCCGCTGAGCGGCCAGGCGCCACGGCACGCGCGCGAGAGCTCGAGCGAGGTCATCCTCTCGATCCGCGGCCTTCACGTGATGATGCCGGGGGAGGAGGTGCGCGGCGTCGACCTCGAGGTGAAGCGTGGCGAGATCCTCGGCCTGGCGGGGCTAGCCGGTCAGGGGAAGATCGGGGTCGCCAACGGCGTGATGGGCCTCTTCCCCGCGCACGGTGAGGTTCGGTGGAAGGGCGCGCCGCTGCCGCTTTGCCGGCCGCGCGAGGCGATCCGCCGCGGCCTCGCCTTCGTGAGCGAGGATCGACGCCAGGTCGGGCTCCTGCTCGACGAGTCGATCGAACGGAACATCGCGGCGAGCGCGGTCGAAGCGCAGGGGCGCTTCGTCAAGGGACGTGGACCGCTCGCGCTCTACGATCGCCCACGCGCCACCGCGCATGCCGAGGCCAAGATCACAGCGCTCGACATTCGTTGCCGCGGTCCGCACGAGGCGACGCGACGCCTCTCGGGCGGCAACCAGCAGAAGGTCTGTCTGGCGCGCGCGCTCACGCTCGAACCGGAGCTGCTCTTCGTTTCTGAGCCGACGCGCGGCATCGATGTCGGCGCGAAGGAGCTTGTGCTCGACCTCCTCGTCGCCGCGAATCGCGAAGGAGGGAAGACGATCGTGCTCACCTCGAGCGAGCTGACCGAGCTCAGGCGCGTCTGTGATCGCATCGCGGTGATCGAGTCGGGACGCGTGGTCGGCATCCTTCCGCCCGATGCGCCGGACGTGGAGTTCGGTCTCCTCTTCGCGGGCGAGGCGCGATGAAGCGGATCGCCGCCATCTTTCACGCGATCGGGTGGACGCGGCTCGTGCTCATCAGTTTCTTGGTCGCGCTCTGGGTGCTCTCCGCGACCGCGACCTCGCTCGACCTGACCGTGCTCTTCACCGACTGCCTCACGCGCGCCGCGATGAACGGAGTGCTCGTGCTCGCTCTGGTGCCGGCGGTTCGTGCCGGCGTCGGGCTCAACTTCGGTTTGCCGCTCGGCATCGTGGCGGGTCTGCTCGCCACCGTGACCTTGATGGACGCGGGCCTGCGCGGACCGGCCTGCCTCTGGACTTCGCTTCTGCTCGGCGCACTGCTCGGCGCGATCGCGGGCTTCCTCTACGCGCAACTGCTCGAGCGCGTGAAGGGGGACGAGATGATGGTCGGGGTCTACGTCGGCTGGAGCGCGGTCGCGGGCGCGGCGATTCTCTGGCTCGTGCTTCCGGTCAAGAGCCCGGAGCTGGTCTTTCCGATCGGCGGCAAAGGATTCCGCGGCACGCTTCTGCTCGATACCTACTACGGGCGTCTGCTCGATGACTTCGCCGCCCTGCCCTTCGGTCGAGGCAAGATCCCGACCGGACTGGTCGGCACATGGCTGCTGCTCTGCGGCGCGCTCGCGCTCTTTCTTCGCACTCGGGTGGGGCTCGCGTTGAGCGCGGCCGGGGCCAACCCTCGCTTTGCCGAGGCGAGCGGTGTCGAGGTGCGAAAGATGCGCACCCTCGGCGTGACCCTCTCGACCATGCTGGCCGCGGTCGGAATCATCGTGTTCAGCCAGTCGTACGGGTTCGTGCAGCTGTATAAGGCTCCGCTTCTGATGGCATTCCCGACCGTCGCCGCGCTGCTGATCGGCGGCGCGACCGTGCGGCGGGCGAGCATCGGACACGTCCTGATCGGGACCCTGCTCTTCCAGTCGGTCCTCACCTCCGCGCTCCCGTTGGTCAATCAGCTCGTTTCGAATAGCGGCCAGGCGAGCGAGTTTCAGAGCATCCCGGAGATCGCGCGGTTGATCATCTCGAACGGCATCATCCTCTACGCACTCACCCGAAAGGAGCGGACATGAAGGCGACGCCGAGCCCGGGACCTTGTATGGAACGGCTTCGACACGCGCGCGGATCCTCGCTGCCCCGCGCTCACGCGCTCGTGCGCATCGCCTTGATCGCCGCGTTCATGCTGGGTGCGGTGCGGGCCTTCGCCCAGCCGCTGCCCGACTTCATCCCGCTCTGGGACTTCGATCATCCCGACTCGACCGAGCAGCGATTTCGCGCGCTTCTGCCCGCGGCCGAGGCTTCCCACGACGTCGACTACCTGGCGCAGCTCATGACCCAGATCGCGCGGACCGAGGGGCTCCAGCGCCGTTTCGACGACGCGCATCGCACGCTCGATCGCGTGGAGCCGATGCTGCGCGCCGACCTCGCGAAGGCGCGCGTCCGTTACCTCCTGGAGCGCGGCCGCACCTTCAACTCCAGCGGCAATACCGAGGAAGCGAAGACGCTCTTCCTCGCCGCATGGGACGTGGCGCGTGAGGGCAAGGTCGAGGGGCTTGCGGTCGACGCCGCGCACATGATGGCGATCGCCGAGGAGCCGATCGCCGCGATCGAGTGGAACAACCGCGCCATCGCGTATGCCGAGAAGGCGAGCGATCCCAAGGCGCGCGACTGGTTGGGCTCGCTCTACAACAACCAGGGTTGGGCCTATCACGACATGGGCGACTACGCGAAGGCGCTCGATCTCTTCGAACGCGCGCAGGCGTGGCGCGAGTCGAAGCAGTCGGTGCCGGAGATCCGGATCGCGAAGTGGTGTGTCGCGCGGTGTCTCCGCTCGCTCGGCCGGGTGGACGAGGCCCTCGCGCGCCAGCAAGCGCTGCTGACGGAGTTCGACGCGGCGGGCGAGGAAGACGGCTACTGCCAAGAAGAGCTGGGGGAGTGTCTCCTTCTGCTCCATCGCGAGGCGGAGGCGAGGCCGCACTTCGAGCGAGCCTATGCGCTCCTCTCGAAGGATCCATGGCTCGTCGCGGACGAAGCGCCGCGCCTCGAGCGTCTGCGTCGCCTCGGCGCAGGTGAAGGGGAGTCGAAGGGCCAGTGACCGCACGCCCCAATCGCTCGCTCGGTCAGTCGATCGTCCGCGGGCTCATCCGGAATCCGGTGCCGATCCTCTTCACCGTGCTCTGCCTGGTCGGTGTGATCGCGGCGCGCATTCCCGCCGGCTTCGTCTTTAACGAGGTGGTGACGCGTCTCTCGCGAAATCTCTTCCTCGTGCTCTCGCTCATCGTGCCGGTGGTGGCGGGCATGGGGCTCAACTTCGGCATCGTGATCGGCGCGATGTGCGGCCAGGTCGGCCTGATCCTGGTCGAGAACGCGAACGGAAGCGGCCTGGGCGCGCTCCTCCTCGCGATGGCGATCTCGCTCCCCTTGAGCGTCGGGAGCGGGATCTTGATCGGTCGCCTGCTCAATCTGGCGAAGGGGCGCGAGATGATCACCGGCATGATCTTGGGCTTCTTCGCGAACGGCGTTTACCAGCTCGTCTTTCTCTTGCTCACCGGACCGGTGCTGCCGCTTCACAACCCGCGCGTCCTTCTGACCAGCGGCATCGGCCTCAAGAACTCGATCGATCTCGTCGGCACGATGGGCCGGCTCGACGGAATCTTGCGGCCCGCGCTTTCGATCGGCGGTGGTCGCGTCTTCTTTCCGGTCGCGACCTTCGCCCTGATCGCCGCGCTCTGTCTCCTCCTTCGCTGGTACCTACGGACGAAGTCGGGCCAAGACCTCCGCACCGTCGGCCAGGACATCAAGGTGGCGGAGATCGCCGGCGTGCCGGTCGATCCGACGCGGACGCGCGCCATCGTCCTCTCGACCGTGTTGGGCGGGATCGGCCACATCATCTTTCTGCAGAACATCGGAACGATGAACACCTACCAGAGCCACGAGCAGGTCGGTCCCTACGCGATCGCGGCGCTTCTGGTCGGCGGCGCCACCGTCGCGCGCGCGACCATCTGGCACGCGATCCTCGGGACGACGCTCTTTCACACGCTCTTCTACGTCGCGCCGACGGCGGGGGCGACGCTCTTCGGCGACAAGCAAATCGGCGAGTACTTCCGTGAATTCATCGGCTATGCGGTGATCGGGGTCACGCTGGCGCTGCACGCCTGGAAGGCGCGACGAAAGGACTGAGCGTGGAGGCGGAGCAGGTCTGGGCCTTTCGCTTCGCGCGGCAGCGACTTTTGGAGCGCGCGCCGGCCGATCACCTGTCCAATGTCGTGCGCGACGTGATCGGCTTGCAGGCGCAGGTCGCGAGCGCCGCGTCGGCGTCGCTCTGGGCGCGGGTCGAGGGCGCCACCTCCGCCGCGATCGAAGACGAGCTCTTCCGCCGCCGTCGCCTCGCGCGCACCTGGTGCATGCGCGGAACCGCGCACCTCATCCATCGCGACGATCACGGGCTGATCCTTCGCGCGCTCGAGCCCGAGAGCGATGCGGTGGTGCCGTGGCTCGAACGGCGTGGGCTTTCCCCAGCGGATCTGATCCGACTTCGACGGTCGGTCCGCGAGGCGCTCGGAGCGCAAGCCCTCTCACGAAGAGAGCTCGCCGCCATCGTCACGCGGAAGGTGCCGGAGGCGGCGTCGTGGTTCGACTCGTGGGGGAGCATGCTCTCGGTGCTCGCGCGCCTTGGCGTCATCGTCTTCGGAGAGCCGCGCTCGAACGAGACCACCTTCGTGCGGTGCGATCGATGGTGGACCGAGAAGAGCGCGGCGCGGCCGAGCGTGCGTGTCGCCGGCGTCGAGCTTCTGCGCCGATACCTTCATGCCTTCGGCCCGGCGACCAAGGCCGACTTCGCCTACTGGTCCGGGCTCTATGCTCCGCGCGTGGCGCGCGCCTTTGCCGCGATCGAGCCCGAGCTGACCGAGGTAGAGGTGAACGGGCGCA
>CAZZAH010000180.1:0-8054 GCA_964652115.1 uncultured bacterium
ACTTCCGCATCAACGCGGAGAACATGGGCCAGTTCGAGCGGACGCTGATCATCGCCGACAAGGGCTCGCGCGTGCACTACATCGAAGGTTGCACCGCGCCGATCTACTCCACCAACTCGCTTCACAGCGCGGTGGTCGAGCTGATCGCGATGGAAGACGCCTACATTCGTTACACGACCATCCAGAACTGGTCGAACAACATCTTCAATCTCGTGACCAAGCGGGCGGTGGCGCACAAGAACGCCACGGTCGAGTGGGTCGACGGCAACATCGGCTCCAAGCTGACCATGAAGTTCCCCTGCGTCTATCTCGTGGGTGAGGGCGCGAGGGGCGAGATCCTCTCGGTTGCCTTTGCCGGCGACGGCCAGCACCAGGACGCGGGCGCGAAGGTGATTCATGCCGCGCCGAACACGACCTCGACCGTCACCTCGAAGTCGATCTCGAAGGGCGGCGGACGCGCGAGCTACCGCGGTTTGGTGAAGGTCCATCCCGGCGCCACCGGCTGCAAGGTGAGCGTGCAGTGCGACGCGCTCCTGATCGGCGACGAAGCGCGCTCCGACACCTACCCGACGATGGAGATCGACGAGGAAGAGGTGAACGTCGAGCACGAGGCGCGGGTCAGCAAGGTCGGCGACGAGCAGATCTTCTACCTCATGAGCCGCGGATTGAGCGAGCAGGCGGCGCGTCTCCTGATCGTGAACGGCTTCATCGAGCCTTTCACCAAGGAGCTCCCGATGGAGTACGCGGTCGAGCTCAATCGGCTGATCGAGCTCGAGATGGAAGGGAGCGTCGGGTAATGACCGCGAGCGAGACGATTGCACCGGCGGAAGCTCGCGCTCTCTCGGAGCGGCTGAGCGAGCCGGCCGTCCTGGCGGAGGCGCGGGCGCAGGCGCTCGAGCGCTTCCTCGGCACGGAGAGCCCGCATCGCGCGCAGCATCTCTGGCGCTACACCGATCCGGCCGAGATGGAGGCGATGACCGATCCTTTCGACTCGGCGCACGACGGCGGCGTCACGCTCCGCGTCAAGGAGCGCGCGCACGCGAGCGGGGTGACCGTACTTCCCTTCGCGCGCGCGGCGAGCGAGGAGCGGAGCGCGTTCGAGTCGGTCTTTGGGCAGCTGGTCGGCGCGGACTTCGGGCGCTTCGAGGCGCTCAATGGCGCGGCCTATCGAAGCGGTCTCTTCATCCATGTGGCGAGGAACGCACAGGTCGAGGCGCCGATCGTGATCGAGATCGCGGCCGGCGACGCGCGCTGGCAAGCCTCGCGCGTCGCGATCCTGGTCGAGGAGGGCGCGTCGGTCACGGTGATGGAGGAGCTTCGCGGCGGCGATGACGGCGCGGGGAGTACCAAGGCGACCCAACAGCTCTCGCACGTGAGCGAGATGGTGGTCGGCCCCAACGCCACCGTGCATCACGTCATGATTGAAACTCACGGCCGGCGAACCAACGCGATGCTGACCCAACGCGCGCGGCTCGAGCGGGGCGCGATCTATCGCCCGGTCCTCGCGGCCTTCGGTGGGGCGCTGACCAAGGTCGACGTCGGCGCGCTTCTGGTCGGCGACGGCGCGCAGAGCGAGATGAGCGGCTTCCTGTCGGGAATCGGGCGTCAACGCTTCGATCACCACACCGTGCACCATCACCTCGCGCGGCACACGCACTCGAATCTGAATTTCCGCACGGTGCTCAAGGACAAGGCGCGCTCAGCCTACACCGGCCTGATCCGGATCGAGAAGGAGGCGCCCTTCAGCGAGGCGTACCAGGAGAACCGAAACCTCCTCCTCTCGAATACCTGCCGCGCGGAGTCGATCCCTGAGCTCGAGATCCTGACCCAAGAGGTGCAGTGCAAGCACGGCGCGACGGTCGGACCGCTCGACCCGGCGCACCTCTTCTATCTGATGAGCCGTGCGATTCCGCGCGATGAGGCGGTGCGGATAATCGTCGCCGGGCACTTCGAGGAGACGCTTCGCTCGCTGCCGGCCGCGCTCCGCGATTCGCTGGAGAGCCTGCTGCTCGAGCGCCTGCGATCGATCTAGCTGCCCGAGAGAACGAGAGGGAGAAGCATGACGAAGAAGTTCGTGAACGTGGCCGGCGCGACGGAGATTCCCGAAGGGGAGTCGCGCGTCTTTGACCTCGATGTGGCGAGGATCGCGCTCTGCAAGGTCGGCGGGCAGATCTTCGCGATCGAGGACCTCTGCAGCCACGACGACGGACCGCTGGGCGAAGGCTGCGTTTTCGGCCACGAGATCGAGTGCCCGAGACACGGCGCTCGCTTCGACATCCGAACCGGAGCCGTGACGCGAATGCCCGCGATCGCTCCGGTGCCGGTCTACCCGGTCAAGATCGAGGACGGACGCGTGCTGGTGGAACTGGACGAGGATTGAGGACGATGCCCAACGCAACCTTTCCAGCGATCGACGTCGCCGCCATCCGGCGCGACTTTCCCATTCTTGAACGACGGGTGAATGGGCGTCGACTCGTCTACCTCGACAACACCGCGACCTCGCAGAAGCCGCGCGTCGTGCTCGAGGCGGAGGACCGCTACTACCGCGAGATGAACGCCAACGTCCATCGCGGCATCCACACTCTGTCGGCCGAAGCGACCGCCGCGTACGAGGCGAGCCGCGAGCGCGTGGCGCGCTTGATCGGCGCGAGCGATCCGCGCGGCGTGGTCTTCACCAGCGGCACGACCGCATCGATCAATCTCCTCGCTCGAAGCTGGGGGCAGTCGCTCGAGTCGGGCGACGAGATCGTGGTGACCGAGATGGAGCACCACTCCAACCTCGTCCCCTGGTTCATGATCGCGAAGGAGCGCGGCGCGGTGATGCGCCACATCCCGCTGACCGCGGATGGACATCTCGACCTCAGCGTGCTGCCGTCCCTGCTCGGCCCGCGCACGAAGATCGTCGCCTTCACGCAGCTTTCGAATGTGCTCGGGACGGTCAACCCGGCGGCGGAGATCGCGGCGGCGGCGAAAAAGGTCGGCGCCCGCGTGCTGATCGACGCGGCGCAGAGCGCGCCTCATCTCCTGCTCGACGTTCGCACGCTCGGCGCCGATGCGGTCGCCTTCTCCGCGCACAAGATGCTCGGGCCGACCGGCGTCGGCGCGCTCTGGGTGAGGCCCGAGCTCCTCGAAACCATGGCGCCCTATCAAGGCGGCGGCGAGATGATCCGCGAGGTCTTCCTCGATCACGCGACCTACGCCGACATCCCGGCGCGTTTCGAGGCGGGGACTCCGAACATCGCCGGCGTGGTTGCCTTCCATGCGGCGATCGAGTACCTCGACGCAATCGGAGCGGCGGCGCTCCATCGACACGAGACCGAGCTCATGGCCTATGCGCTCGACCGGCTTCGCTCGATGGGAGGCTTCCGCATTCTCGGGCCGACGCGCGCGGAGGATCGCGTGGGCGCACTGACCTTCGCCGATGAGCACATCCATCCGCATGATCTCTCGACCGTGCTCGACCAGGCGGGGGTCGCCATTCGCGCCGGCCATCACTGTGCGCAGCCGCTTCATCGTTGCCTCGGCCTGGTGGCCAGCGCTCGCGCGAGCTTCTATCTGTACAATGACCGCGACGATGTCGACGCTTTGATCGAAGCCCTGGCGGACGCGAGGAAATACTTTGACTAACACCGAGGAAACGCGCGGCCCAAAGCCGACCGTGTCCGACCGTTGGATGCCGGAGCTCGACTCGCTCTATCGCGAGGTGGTGCTCGACCACTACAAGCGTCCGCGCGGCCGGGCCAAGATCGAACATCCGAAGCTCTGCACCTCGGGCTTCAACCCGACCTGCGGCGATCAGATCATGCTCTCCCTCGATGTGGATCAGGGCGCGGTCAAGGCGATCGAGGCGCAGTGCCAGGGCTGCTCGATCAGCGTCGCGTCGGCCTCGATGATGGCGGAGCTGCTGCAGGGCAAGACGCGCGAGGAGATCGTGCTGATCGCCGACGCGGTGCGCGCCATGATGCTCGGGCACGAGCTCGACCCGAACGTCGATATCGGCGACCTGGAAGCGCTGTCGGGCGTCGCCCGCTTCCCGGTTCGCGTGAAGTGCGCGCTCCTGGCCTGGACGACCTTGCAGGAAGCGCTTCGGAAGCTCGACGCGCCGGAAGTCCCCGGCGCTCCGCAGGAAGTCTGAGCCCATAGCCCCGTCCGGAAGGAGACCCCATGCTGACCAGAGATCAGATCTTCGACTCGCTCCGTCCGGTCGAGGACCCCGAAATCGGAATGAGCATCGTCGACCTCGGCCTGATCTATGACGCGAAGTACGACGAGGAGACGAGGAAGATCTCCGTCGACATGACGCTGACCAGCCCGATGTGCCCGATGGGGCCTCAGATCATGAGCGCGGCCAAGGCGGCGGTGATGACTCTCCCCGAGGTGGAGGACGCCGACATCAACCTGGTGTGGGTGCCGCGTTGGGATCCGCACGAGCATGCGTCCGAGGACGCCAAGGCCCAGCTCGGCATCTGGTAGACGGGCGTGATCTGCTAAAGTGAGCCGCGCGGGGCTCGACGAATTCGGGCTGCCGCGCATCCCATGGCAGCTCGAACGTCCGAGGATCCCGTGTCTACTGCGCTTAGGCCCCTCGTCATTCGCGGGGCGATCGGCCCCGTTTCCATAGAGCATCCCCTTTCCGACGGCACGCATTCCGTGGGCCGCGGCGCGCAAGCCACGCTCAAGCTGGCCGACACCTCGGTCTCGCGCGAGCACGCGGAGTTTCGCGTCAGCGACTCCGGCATCGAGCTCCGCGATCTAGGCAGCAGAAACGGAAGCTGGGTCAACGGCCGTCGCCTCGAGGCGAACGATCCGGTCTTGCTGCACGCGGGCGATGAGCTTCGCATCGGCGCGATCATCTTGAAGCTGATCGATCCCGATCGCCCGAACGCGCAGGAGATGGGTACGATGGCCGGCTCGGTCGTGCCGCGCCTCTCGAACGACGCGGTCGAAGCGAGCGTCCGTCTGAGTTGGGAGGACCTCCACTCGCGCATGGACGTGGGCGTGCGGCGCGAGCGCGACCTCTTCCGTGTGCTCTCGGAGGCGGGCGCCCTCCTGGTGGCGCAGCGGCCGCTGAACGAGATCTTCGAGGCCGCGCTGGACCTACTCGAACGCGTCGTGCCCGCGCGACGCATCCTGCTCCTGTTGAATGATGGCGAGGGCGGAGCGGAGGTGCCGATGGTGCGTGCCGCGCGTCCCGCTTCCGCCGCGGGACAGAAGATCATGCTCAGCCGAACTCTCCTGAGCGCGGTGCTCGAGAAGCGCGATGCCTTATTGGTGGCCGACGCGCGGCTCGACCCCAACTTCCGCAATCAGGAGAGCATCGTTTTACAGGACATCAGCTCCGCGTTGGCGGCGCCGCTCTTCGACAACGAGAAGGTGATCGGGCTTGTCTACGCCGACTCGAACGACATCCTCCAGCGCTTCGATCAGGACATGCTCCGCGCCTTCACCATGCTGGCGAACCTGGTGGCGGTCAAGATCAGCAACACGCGCTTGCTCGAGGCGGAGCGCGAGAAGGAGCGGATGGCGCAGGAGCTCGCGACCGCCGCGCGAATCCAGCAGAGCCTGCTTCCTTCGGTCTTGCCCGAGGTGCCCGGCTTCGAGCTCTTCGCGTGTCAGCTTCCCTGCTTCGAGTGCGCGGGAGATCTCTACGACGCCGAGAGCCGTGACGGAAGCCTCGCGATCACGCTGGGCGATGTCAGCGGCAAGGGCATGGGCGCGGCGATGCTGATGTCGCACGTCATGGCCGGCCTTCACATCTACTACGACGAGAAGCTCGAGCCGCTCGACCTGATCGAACGGCTCCATCGGCAGATCTTCCGCGCCTCGCGGCCGAGCGACTTCGTCACGCTCTTCTTCGCACGCTTGGACCTCGCGACGAACCTGCTTCGATACGTCAACGGCGGGCATTGTCCGGCACTGCTCTACTCGAGCGACGGTACGCTGACCGAGCTGCCGCCGACCGGGCTTCCGCTCGGCATGCTGCTCGGACATCCGTATGAGGCGAGCGAGCGCGTGATCGAGCGGGGCGAGCTTCTCTGCGTATATTCCGATGGCATCCCCGAGGCGTTTCTCGGCGAGGAAGATTACGGCGAGGAGCGGCTCAAGGAGAGCATCCGCAAGCGACGCGCGTTGCCGCTGCCCGAGGTCGCGCAGGGTGTGCTCGATGATCTCCGCGCCTTCCTTGGTGACACGCCGCCGGGTGACGACATCACCCTTCTCTTCCTTCGGCGAGTGGGATAGCGGGGAGCGCGAGAGGATGAACCCGCCGATCGTCCTCGAGGCTCACGGCAAGCACGCGCAATGCGTGCGCTTCACCCGTGACGGTCGCTACCTCATCTCGGGCGGGTTCGACGCCAAGATTCGCTTCTGGCAACGGCCGAGCTTCACACCGGGCCTGGTCATCGAAGGGCATGACAAGAGCGTCAACGCGATCGCGCTCGATCACGATGAAGTCCACCTCGCCTCGGCGTCGAGCGACGGTACGCTTCGCGTGTGGTCGTTGCCCTTGGGCTCTCACCTTTACACGGTGAAGGGGATGACCAGCGCCGCGTTCCATCCCACACGGTCCGTTCTCGCCGCGCTCTCGAGCAAGCTTCGCGTGGCGTTCTTCGCCACTACGAGTGGCGTGAGCTTGGGCGAGGAGATCATCGCGGACCAGAGGTTGATGTCGGTCGCCTGGAGCGCGGACGGCCGCGTACTTTTGGTCGGCGGCACCGGGCCGATCCATCGCTTCGCGATCGAGGCGGGACTGGGCGAGGTCACCGCGCGCCCCTTGCCGCCCCTCGAGGGTCATGCCGCCTACGCCATCTCGCTCGGCATCTCGCACGACGGCCGCCTGCTCGCGTCGACCGGCGGCGACGGCGCGCTCCGCGTTTGGTCGACCGTCGATTGGCGGCAGATTGTCTGCGTCCCGATCGCCACGCGCGGCGTCATGCAGCTCGCTTGGCATCCGAGCGGGGATCGCGTCTTCGTGTCGTCCGACAATCTCATCCAGTCGTTCCGGCCGGAAAGCGGCGAACGCGTCGACCGTATCGAGCTCGAGACGAAGGGGGTCCACGGCCTCGCGGTCTCGCCCGAAGGCGATCTGCTTGCGATGGCCGGCGCCGACGGCAAACTGCGCATCTGGAACCTGGACTGACCTCGACGCATCCGATCGCGATTCGATTTACACCAAGGAGAGCCTATGCCGAGAAGCGTCGAGCAGATCGTGGCGAGCGTTCGCACCTTTGAGGGCGCCGGTTTTCCCGTGCGTCGTCCCTTTCCCACGCCGACCCTCGACCACTTCGACCCCTTCCTTCTCCTCGACGAGATGGGGCCGGTGAGGAATGAGCCCGGAGAGGCGCAGGGCGCGCCCGATCATCCTCATCGCGGCTTTGAAACCGTGACCTATCTGCTCGAGGGCTCGATGGAGCATCGCGATTCCGCCGGGAATGCCGGTCGCTTGAATCCGGGCGACGTGCAGTGGATGACCGCCGGCTCCGGCGTCGTGCATTCCGAAATGCCCTCGGCCGAGATGCTGCGCGATGGCGGGACGCTGCATGGCTTGCAGCTCTGGGTGAACCTGCCCGCGGCCGAGAAGATGAAGCCGCCGCGTTATCAGGACACGCCGTCGGCGCGCATCCCGGTGGTGGAAGAGGGCGGCGTCTGGGTGAAGGTGATCGCCGGCCAATCGCTCGGGGCGAGCGCGGTGATCGAGACGCACACGCCGATCCTCTACCTCCACGTGCGCATGAAGCCGGGGGCGAGATTGGTGCAGGCCGTACCGTCTTCGTACAACCTCTTCGCCTACGTGCTCTCGGGGCGTGCGCGCTTCGACGCGAAGCGTGAAGCCGAGGAGGGCGCGGCGGTCTTCTTCCGCGACGATGGCGACGAGGTCGAGATCACGGCCACGACCGACGCGGAGTTCCTGCTCTTAGGCGGCGAGCCGATCAACGAACCGGTCGCGCGCTATGGTCCCTTCGTGATGAACACGCGCGAGGAGATCTATCAAGCGTTCGAGGATTTCCGCGCCGGACGCATGGGGCGCATCGGCTCGTGAGCTTGGTCGGCGTGCG
>CAZZAH010000181.1:0-8036 GCA_964652115.1 uncultured bacterium
AGCACGGCGTGGTAGATGCCGCTCGGAACCAAACGCCCCGCGCTATCGCGTCCATCCCAAGCGGCGTTCGACTCTCCGGCATCGACCGTCCCTTCAACCAGGGTTCGAATCGCGCGTCCGTCGACTCCCACCACCCGGAGCGTGGCGAATGCCGCGCTGGGGGCGGCGAAGCGAAGCATCGTCCTGCCGGTTGAAGGGCTCGGCTCGACCGCGAGGAGGCTCCATCCTCCGGCGGTCAACTGCGCGCCGACCGCGCTGGTCTCCTCGGGCCAATTGCCGAAGGCGCCGGTCGAGACGAGGGCGAAGGGCTGTCCCTCCGCGCGCGGCACGTTGAAGCCTCGCACCTCGATCGTATACGTGCCGAGAGCCGGCGCGTTCAAGAGCACCACCTCCTCCACGTTCCTTCGATCCGGGCTTCCACCGGTGGTTGATTGTCCGCCGGCGAAGACGTTGCCCCGATACTGCGCACCGCCGGGCGCGGTCAGGAGGAGATCGAGGTCGTCGACCAAGGTCACCCCCGCGCCGTTGGTGGCGGGGTAGTCGGTCCAGACCAAGCTCACCTCCAGCGGCTCGTCGCTCGAGTCGACGTTGTAGTTGAAGCTGATCACGCCGCCGGTCGACAGGGGATCGCCCGCCTCGACGCGAAGCTCACGGCTGTCGCCATCGAAGTAGAGCGCGTCGTCCAGCTTCAAGCGACCCCAGCCTTCGTTGTTGTTCGGGATGTCGGCCGCGCCCATGTCGGTGCCGGCGTTGAGCAGCAGCGCCTTGATCACCGCCGCGGTCGGAAGGAGGGGCGCGGAGCTTCCCGCGGTACCGAGCGGATAGAAGCCGCTCGCGAAGTACTGACGAACCAACGCGGCCGCGCCCGCCGCCGCCGGCGTCGCCATCGAGGTGCCTTGGAAAGGGCTCCCTTGCGTGTTGCACGTGGGGGTGGGTGGGCCGCCGGTGTTGTTGTCGGCCGACACGATGAAGCGAGGGTCCTGTCCTCCCGGCGTGGTCAGCGTCGGCTTGAAGCGCTGATCCGAGGTCGGGCCTCGACTCGAATACGAAGCGACGTTGTTCTGATTCGGCGCCTGATCGGTCGCGCCGACACTCACGCAGTTCTTGGCGGTCGCGGGCGAGCTCACGGTCGATCCGCTCGGCCCTGAGTTGCCGTTGGCGAAGAGGATGAGGAAGTCGGGGTGGCTCCACATGTACTGGTCGACGTTCACGCAGTAGGTGTCATAGGCGTTCGCGGTCGAGCCCCAGCTGTTGGTGTGAATGCGCGCGCCGAGTGAATAGGCCTCGTCGTAGGCGCCGGTCAAGGTGCCGGGGATGCTGAGCAGTCCGAGCAGGCAAGAGAAGAAGTCGTCCGCGCCGACGTCTTGGACCGCGAGCTTCGCGCCGTAGGCCATGCCGTTGTAGTTGAAGTCCCCGGGGTTGACGAACGATTGGTCCCCCGCCACCGTGCCGCAGACGTGCGTGCCGTGCCCGGTGCCGCAACCATCGCGCGTGTTCCCGCCCCAGTTGGTGTAGCTCACGACCTTTCGGTGACTCGGACCGGGAGGCGCGTTGCCGGTGTCGCGGAAGAAGCAGGAGTTGTAGTCGATGCCGGTGTCCATCACCGAGACGAGCTCGCCCTCGCCGTGGAGCCCGTGATCCCAGATCGGTGTGAGCCCACTCTGATTCGACTGGATGACCCAGCGAGTGGTGTTGTTCCAGACGCGGAATTCGGGCTCTTCCTCGATCCACCAAGTGCTCGCGTCGCGCGCGAGAGCGGGCAGAAGCTCGGCGCCGGCGTCGAGGCGGACGACGCGCTGAAAGCCATCGTCGAACCAATCGCGGGTCCGCGCGCCCAGGGCTTGGAAGCGCAGCGCCGCGCTGGCGGGATCATCGAAGACGCGCACTCGAAGCGAGAGGATCGCGCGATCCTTGCGCGCGGGATCGAGGAGCTCGGTCGTCCCGATCGCGGGCGAAAGGCGCCACGCCGGCTGAAAGAGCCCGACCCAGCGAACGCCCGGCATCGCGGCCGCGCTCGCGACGACCTCTCGGGCGATGCGCGCGAGGTAG
Organism: uncultured bacterium; assembly: GCA_964652115.1. GTDB lineage: Bacteria > Eisenbacteria > RBG-16-71-46 > CAIMUX01 > CAIMUX01 > JADJQY01. Next base: position 2,050 of record CAZZAH010000181.1, read on the forward strand.
GCGTCGGACGGCAGATAGCCCACGACCTCGACCCCGATCGCTTCGAGCGCAGCCGCGTCACGCGCCTCGACCGGATGCACGAACTGGATGATGTAGGGGTGAACACCGGCCGGTCGCTCGGGGAGCGAGAGTGCCGCCGCGGTCGCGGGGACGGACTCCAGCGGATCGAAGGTGGCCGCGCTCAAGCTTACGTTCGAGCCGAGCGCGGGCCGTGGCGCGAGCGCGAGTGCCGCGAGCAGCGCGATTCCGGGGACGATGGGGGACCTCAATCGTTGCATCGTCAGTGCCTCCTGGTTGCGTTCTGACTTGGCGGCCGAAGAAGAGCGCGCCGAGTATACCGCTCGCCATCGCTCGAGCCCAACCTGCGAGCGCGCGGAGGTGCGGTCGGCGCGGAATCTATTGGCCGAAGCGTCGACCCTCCTTAGACTCCGCGTGCGGGCGCGCGCAGAGCGCTCCCAGGGCTCCCACACCAGGAGGTTTCGTGACCTGGTCCCGTCGACTCGCCGCTTGCCTGCTCGCCTCGTGCTTGCTTCACACGTCCGCTTCGGGTGCCGCTCGACCGCGAACGGACGCGCAGCTCCTCAAGGTGTGGATCTACTGGAATGACGCGATGGAATCGGAGGCGCTCGCGGGAAGCGGCAAGGTCAAAGCGATGGTGAGCCCCCGCGCGATCGCTCGCCTCGAGCGCGAACGAGCGTCCATCGGGCTGGACGATCCGACGAATCGAGCGGTGCCGGCCGGCATCTTCCCGCTGCTCTCGCGGCTTGGGGTGGAGCCGCGCGTCGCGTCGCGCTCGCTGCGCGCGATCAGCGCCGACCTCACACCGGCGGAGCTCGCGGCGGTGGAGAGCGAGCCATGGGTGCTTCGCGTCGAGCCGCGCGCGACCTACCTTCGCCTCGAGCCGACAGAGACAGAGCCAGCGCTTCCGCGGATCGAGGAGCATGACCTCACGCCGCGCGAAACGTGGGACGGGGAAGGCGGCTCACGCTTCGATCCGCGAGCCCTTCGCCCTGAGGACTACGGCCCGTCGTGGCTTCAGAATGAGCAGATCGGCGTCAACCGACTCCACGAGCACGGGTACTCCGGCGAGGGAGTGCTCCTCTGCTTGCTCGACGGAGGGTCGAACAACCTCCACGCTTCGTTGGTCTCGGCCGACGTGATCGCGATGCGCGACTTCGTCGATCACGATTCGATCGTGCGCCACACGCCGGGCGACGAGCTCAACTCCGATCAGCACGGGACCTTCACCTGGTCGACCGCCGGTGGTTTTGGCCGAGGCTCGCTCGTCGGACCGGCGTACAACGCCACCTTCGCGCTGGCGCGCACGGAGTACATCCGCACCGAAACGAGGTCGGAGGAGGACAACTACGTCGCCGGGATCGAGTGGGCGGACAGCCTCGGAGCCGACATCGTTTCGAGCTCGCTCGGCTATCGGGACTTCACCGAGAGCGGCTTCACCTATGCGCCAGGCGACCTCGACGGCAGGACGGCGGTGACCACGCGGGCGGTGGCGTGGGCCGCGCGACGCGGCATCGTGGTCGTGACCGCGGCGGGAAACGAGGGGCCGGGGGAGAGCACCTTGGTCACGCCGGCCGACGCGGAGAGCGCGCTCGCGGTCGGCTCGGTCGACCGCTTCGGCCGATTGGCGGAGGGGAGCTCGCGCGGACCGACCGCCGATGGTCGCGTGAAGCCCGACCTCTGCGCGCGCGGTGTGAGCACGCTCTGCGCGAATACCGGCGGCGGCTACACGACGGCGAGCGGAACCTCGCTCGCCACCCCGCTGATCGCCGGCCTTGCGGCGCTGCTTCGACAAGCGCATCCCGAGTGGAGCGCGGTCGAGGTGATGGAGCGCCTTCGCGCCTCGGGCGATCGCGCCGGAGCGCCCGACAACGGCTATGGGCACGGAGTCCCCGACGGCTTCTTCGCCGCCGATCTCCCCTTCGGGTCGTTGGTGTTGGACGGCGCGCGTTGGCGCGATGACTCGAGCAGCCGGCACGTGCGACTCGACACGAGCGGGTCCTGCGTCGGTGCTCGCGGCTTCGACCCCGACACCCTTGCAAACCCGGGCGACCACGGTCGCCTCCATCTCCGGCTCCGGAACGCCGGGCGCGCGAGCAGCGCGCCCGCCCGCGTGCATCTGCGAAGCCTGACCACCCGCGTTCGCGTCGACGCCGACAGCGCGAGCGTCGCCTCCCTCGCGCCCGGCGAATCGATCTGGCTCCCCGACAGCCTCGGCGTGGCGATCTCCGATAGCGCGGAGTCGCCGCTTCTGGCAACGGTCTATCTGGAGATCGAGGGCTCGGACGGTGGGCGAGGCGCGCGACGCGTGCCGCTCCTCATCGCGCCCGCGAGCTGGTATTCGCTGACCGACTTCTCGGTGACGGAATCTCGCGGGCAACTCCTCGCGCGCTTCCGGCTCTCGGACGCGATCGCGATCACCGCCTACCGCCTCGAGCGCGAACGCGAAGGTGCGCCGCGGGAAATTCTTTCCGACTGGGAAAGTCCCGAGGCCGATCAACCGCTGCAGGAGATTCGGATCGCGTCGCCGCGAGGACTCGACGGCAGCTACTTCCTCCACCTTCAGATCTTCGACGGGCTCCTGAGCGCGGTCGAGGGGCCCGTCTTCTTCGAGGAGCCGATCTGGAGCGCGCTCGAGGTGCGTTCGCTTCGGCCCAATCCTCTTCCGAGCCGTCAGTCGATCACGCTTCTCCTTCGCATGCCGGGTCGATCGCCGGTGACGGTCGACCTCTTCGACCCTTCGGGAAGACGCGTGGCTCGCCCGATCGACCACGTTGATTCGATCGACGGCGGCGACCTTCCGGCCTGGTCACCGCCGAGCGGCCTGAGCTCCGGGCTCTACCTCTTGCGCATCCACACCGACTTCGGTCAGCTCGATCGGCGGCTCGTGCTTTTGCGTTGAGCCGCAACGGTTAAGTCCGTCTGCCCTTTCCCCAAAAGCATGAAGCTCGCCTGACGCCCGGCCGATAGGCAGGGGAGTGGTTCCCTTCCTTGCTCGAAGGGAGCGTCCTTTCGTTTTGGGGGAAAGCAGTGGAATGAGCGGCCGGAAGCACAACGAGCTCCCCCGCGAACACGAGCGGGACCTCACGCCGCCGAGCATGCCGCTTCTCGGCCGGATCGGGCGATTCCAGTCGCTTCGAGCGCGCCTGCTTCTCTCGAGTCTCGCCACCACCGTGGCGATGGTGGTCATCTCGCTTGGCGTGAACCTCATCCTCCTCCGACACGTGGCGCGCGAGCAGACCGAGGAGGCGCTCAACTCGATCGCGGTGCTGCTGGCGCACAGCGTCGGTCCGGGGCTCGACTTCGATTCCAAGGACTCGGTGCGGACCGGCCTCGCCGGCGTGTTCGAGATCGATGAGGTGACCTTCGCCGCGGTCACGCGCGCGGACGGTACGGTCTATCAAGCGCTAGGCGATTGGCAGTCGGAGCAGCCGCATTTCAGCCGGGGTCCCGACGCGATGATCGTGGAAGAGGACGGCATCTTGGTCGCCCATGTCCCGATCCGCTCCAACACCGCGGAGACGATCGGCTACCTCCACCTCGGCTACTCGCTCTCCTCGGTCCGTCGCGAGCTCGACCATGGGCTGATCTTCCTGCTCTTGGCCGGCGTGCTCTTGACCTTGGCCGCGACGCTGGTGACGAGCGGGCTGGGCCGTCGCTTGACCCAACCGATCTTGGAGCTGGCGCGCGCCGCTCGCAGCATGGCGGAAGGGAAGTTCAAGCAACCGCTGCCGCTCAGAAATCGCGACGAGGTCGGCGTGGTCTCGCAAGCGTTCAACGAGATGGCGGCGCGCCTCGAGGACTCCCGCGGCGAGATCGAGCGCCAGAATCGCGAGCTCGAGCTCAAGGTTCGCGAGCGTACGAAGGAGCTTCGCGAGAAGAACCTCGCGCTGGCGGTGCAGAACGAGCGCGTGACCGAGATGAGCCGCTTGAAGAGCGCCTTCCTCGCCAACATGTCGCACGAGCTCCGCACGCCGCTCAACGCGATCCTTGCCTTGAGCGAGCTCCTGGGCGACGAGGTCAGCGGCCCGCTCACGACCGACGATCAGCGCAAGCAGGTCACGATGATCCATCAGAGCGGACAGAATCTGCTTCGCCTGATCAACGACGTGCTCGACCTCTCGAAGATCGAGGCGGGCCGGATGGAGATTCGCTACGAGGAGGTCGAGCCGGCCCGTATGCTGCACGAGACGGCGGAGGAGCTGCGCGCTCTGGCCGCGAGCAAGAACCTCATCTATCACCTCAAGGTCGAGGGCGAAGGCCAGGCGTGGATCGATCCCGATCGCGTGCGGCAGATCTTCCTCAACCTCGTGGGCAACGCGATCAAGTTCACCGAGCGCGGTCGGGTGGAGATCGACATCCGGTTCGACGCGGCTGAAGAATCGCTCGCCCTCGCGATCAAGGACACCGGCGTCGGTATCGCGGCCGAGGATCAGGAGACGATCTTCGACGAGTTCCGACAGGTCGACGGATCGACCACGCGTCGTTTCGGCGGCACCGGTCTCGGCCTCGCGATTTGCCGTCGACTGACGCAGCTCATGGGCGGCGAGATCAAGGTGACGAGCGAGATCGGCAGCGGCTCCTGCTTCACCGTGCTCCTACCCGCACCGCGGCAGATGCCGAAGGCGATCGGGGTCGAACCGGATGCGTTCGAGATGACGCCGAGCTACACCGGACAGGCCATCGCCGCCGAGCGTGCCGTCGAGGTGGGTGGCCGTTCCAACGGCGCTGGTCGAGTGATCTCGCCGAAACAGCGGCCGCGCGGTTGCGTTCTGGTGGTCGAAGATGACGAGCGCGTGATCGAGGCGCTGGTGCGCTACCTCACGCGAGAAGGTTTCGAGGTTCGGGTGGCGGTCGACGGTCTCGAAGCGCTGCAGGAGTACGAGCGCGGGCGCCCCGACGTCTTGCTGCTCGACCTGATGCTGCCGGGACTGAACGGATTCCAGGTGCTGGAGAAGCTGACCCAAAGCTCGACCAAGCCGCTCGTGCCGGTGGTCGTACACACCGCGAAGGATCTGACGCCGGCCGAGCGCCAAGCGCTCGATCGTTGCGTCGAGCGGGTCTTCACCAAGGGAAGCGGAGGCGTTCGCCTCCTGCTGGAAGAGATCGAGCGCCTGGTCGACGAACGCAAGGCGGCCGAACGGGACTCAGGCGGGACATCGGGCTCGCAGGCCGCGGCCTAGCGAGGCAGAAGGTGGAACGGATGGAAGTCATGAGCCAATTGCCGGGGAGGAAGTGATGGTCGAGAGCGGAAGCCGAGCGTTTCGAATCCTCCTGGCGGAGGACGACGCGACCAACCAGTACGTCTTTCGCGCGATCCTGGCTTCGGCCGGCTATGAGGTCGAGATCGTGGAGAACGGGCTCCTGGCCTTGGAGCGTGCGCAACGGTCACGTCCCGACCTGATCATGCTCGACATGATGATGCCGGTCATGGACGGCTACGAGGCGGCGGGACGGTTGGCGGCCGATCCGGAGATGGACGGCATCCCGATCCTTGCCTTGACCGCGAAGGCGATGAAGGGGGACATGGAGAAGTCGCTCGAAGCGGGCTGCGATGACTACATGTCGAAGCCGATCAGTCGGCTCGCGCTGGTCGAGAAGGTCGAGCATTGGAGGAACAAGCCGGTCGAGGAGTGGCTTCCCGCGCGCGTCGCGAAGCGCGGATCCTCGGCGCAGAGCGCATGAACGACGGGTGCCTAGCGCCGGACGGCCCGCTTCCTCCGCGAAGGCGATCGCCACCCCGCGTGCCTCCCCGGCCGGCGTCCCGGTCACCGTCAGTAGCCGGCGCTTGAGCGCCCACTGAAGGAGCTGCGGCAACACCGGCTCCACGCTTCCACAGAGAAAGAGCACGTCGATCGGGGCCGCCCCTTCGTCGCCTTCTCCCAACTCGGCGATTCCGATGTGCACCGCGGGATCATCCGGCGCCATCCGCCTTGATCGAAGGAGAACACCTTGAGGAGGAGCGGAGC
>CAZZAH010000182.1:0-6055 GCA_964652115.1 uncultured bacterium
CGTTCCGGCTCCGACCGGGCGAGCCTCTATGACGAAATCACTGGCAAGATCATCGCCGAGCTGGAGGCCGGCCGTGTGCCCTGGATCCAGCCTTGGGGCACTGCGGCGGCGAAGGCGCCGCTCGCTCCGAAGACGGAAGCCGCGTCGGCGCTCAGGCGCGGCGGCGCATCGGGTGAAGCCGGGGCCGGCGTCGCGGGATCGCCAAGGAGAAGCGCCGGCGCAGCGGAGAGAGCCCGCGCTCGCTCCGGCATCTCGCGAAGCCAGGCGAAGACCGTGGCCGATGGCGCGTACGAAATCGAGTAGCGGTCGCCGAGCATGGTGCCCTTCTCGTCGGACAACGCGTCGAGGGGAACGCCGAGCATGGGGCCTGACGGGATCACGATCAGCTCCTCCACTTGATCGAGGAAGGGCAGCAGCGGCTCGACTCGCTCTCGACACAGCGCGCGGGCAAGCGACGACGGAGCGGACACCGACGGCGCACCAAGCGAGGACGCACCGGCGCGCGCGATCTCCGCGCGCAGGTCTCCGGAGCTCGGGTTCGCGAAGCCTGCAGCGCCGGAGGGATCGGGCAGGCGCGCCCAGTGCACCGCGCCCCGCTTCCGGATCACATAGCCCCATCGTTCGGCCTGGCCCAAGAGCGGGGCATCGTCGACCCAACCGAGGATCGCGCTTCCCGGCTCGAGTGACGCCTGAATGCGCGCGAGCTCGAAGGAGCGGCCCTCGGTGATCGGGTGCGCGCGCGCGATCCCCGCCTGGAGCTCGGCCCAGCCCGCCTCCGCGTTCAGGAGACGCGACCGCGCGAGGCTGAGGCGTTCCTGCGCCTCCGTGCTCCGCTCCGCGCGCGGCGTGCGCTCGAGCTGCGCGACTTGGGATTCAAGCGGTGTGAGCAATCCGAGCACCGAGTCCTGCGCCGCCGCTTCCGCCGCGCTCAGATCGCGGCGGTGCGCGCTCAGGAGAAGATCGGCGAGCGAGCGGCCTTGTGCGAGCTCGGCCGCCTGCCACGCCGCGTTTCCTTCGCCTCGCTCGAGCCGCAGCGCGGCGAGATGCGGATAGGGCGACTCGAGGAAGGTCGTTCGCGCGAGCCCGCTGCCGGCGCGGAGTCGGGCCGCCTCGAAGGCGCGCGCGGCCGCGTTCAGTTCCTGCTCGGCCTGGGGCAAGGCGCGGCGCGCGCGAAGCAGCTGCCCGAGCGCGGAGGAGGCCTGCACGACGCTCGGATGCGCGGGGCCGAGGAGCTCGCGCGCAAGGGTGAGGGCCGCGCGGCACGACGCCATCGCCGCCGTCGTGTCACCCCTCGCGGCGGCGGCGAGCCCGATCTCGAGCTCCGTCGCCGCCACGTCCGGGTGCGCCTCGCCGAGAAGCGCGCGCCGCATCACCAACGCCTGATCGAAGAGCGCCGTCGCTCCGGCCGGATCGCCCCGCAGTCGATGCAGTCGTCCAAGATTGTGGAGGCAGGTCGCGATGTCGGGATGAGCCTCGCCCACCAGGCGTCGATACATCGCGAGCGCGGCGTCGTACGACTCTTCCGCCTCCGCGAATTGGCTCTCGAGCAGGAGGACATTGGCCAGGTTGGTCAGACACTTCGCGATCGCCGGATGGTCGGCGCCGAATGCCCGCTGCCAGACGGCGAGCGCCTCGCGATAGAGCCGCTCGGCCCCGGCGTGATCGCCCTGCACCTGCAGGAGGTAGGCCAGGTTGTGCAGGCTGCTCGCGACATCCGGATGATCGGGACCGAGCGCTTGTCGCCGGATCGCGAGGGCATCCCGGTAGAGAGGTTCGGCGGCGGCGTAGTCGCCCTGATTGAGGAGCGACACCGCGAGGTTGTTCAAGGTGAGCGCGATCTGCGGATGCTCCGGACCGAGGACCTCGCGACGAATCCGCAGCACCTCGCGGAAGCCGGCCTCCGCCTCCGCGTTTCGCCCGCGCGCCATGAGGAGCGCGGCGTAGTTGCTCTGGCTCACCGCCACATCGGGATGCACGGGGCCATTCAACCGTCGATCGATCTCGAGCGCGGAGCGAAAGCAATCCTCCGCCGCGGCGAAGTTGCCGAGTCCGCGCTCCACCAGGCCCAGGTTGGTCAGCGCGGCGGTGACCTCGGGGCTCTCCTCCCCCAACGCCTCGCGGATGATGCTCAAAGCTTCGCGGCAGAGCCTCTCCGACTCGACGTAGCGGCCCTGGGCCTGGAGCACCACCGCGAGCTCGTTGCGTGATTCCGCGCTCTCCAGGTGCCGATCGCCGAGGAGACGAAGCCGCTGTTCGAGCTGCGTCCGCGCATAGCCCTCCGCCTCGGCGAAGGCGCCGCGTCCTCCCGCGTCGTCGATCTTGGACTGAAGCCGATCCACCTCCGCCATCTCGCGCCGCTGCTCCGGTGAAAACGCGGCGATCGTCGCGAGCGTGGCGACCAGGCGCGAGGCGCGCTCCCGCTCGAATCCGCGCGCTCCGACCCGATGGCGAAGGAGCTCGCGCGCGTCGACGAGCGCCGCGTCGTAGTCGCCCGCCGCGCGCAGCGAGTCGATTCGACTGCTGAGAGAATCGATCGTCGCTTCGCTGGCGCGCGCGTCGTCGCACAGGCAAAGCAGCAGGAGCAGGATGAACGCGAGTCGAGGCCCCATCGATCGCCCTCCCGGTCAAGACATGGCGCCCCAAGACGCCGGCTGAGCAATGCAGGCGGAGAGTATAGCGACCGGCTCACGAATGCGGAACGCGGCCCTTGGAGACCAAGGACCGCGCTCGAGTCGGGGCGGTGAGATCACTGGTAGAGGGACTTCACCTTGCCCCAGGTCGCGCGGCGGACCGGCAGCGGGACGCTCACGCACTTCTTCAGGCACTCCTTCTCCTCGTCGGTGATGCCGAGCCGCGTGTTCTTGTCGATCGAGCTCTGCATGACGCCGGTCTCGCCCGGGTCCAAGTGCCCGAGGCCGAGGAGGTGTCCCAGCTCGTGCAGCATTACCGAGTAAAAGTCGAACTCGCCCGCGAAGCCGCCGGCCGCGAGCATGTGATCGAAATTCCACGGGATGGTCGGGCAGGCGACGATCGTTTCCACCTCGGTCATCCAGCCGATGTCGGCGCGGGTGATGACGCCGTTGGCGCCCTGCACGCGACAACGAGCGAGCACTTCCTGCGCGAGGTTGTCGGGGATCTGGCTGTACTGGATGATTCCTTCGCCCGGATCCTTGATCCATCCGGTCAGGTCCATCGTCGGCTTGCCGGTCGAGGCGTCGTTGTTGTTGTCGTTGATCCATCCGTAGTCGTAGACCGCATGGCCGTTCTTGTCCGGATCGGTGCAGTCGTTGAGCGTCTGCTCGACCGCCCAGCAGGCGGGGTTCTTGACCGCGTTGAGCGTGATGCCGGAGCCGACCGCGGTCAGGGCGGCATTCCAGTCCGCGACCGCCTGCTGGAACGCGAGCCACCGGAGCATCGGACCGTTCGGCACATCGAGCAGCGGATCGAGCAGCTCGTTGAAGCAGACCGGCACCATCCCATCGGGCCAGCAGAGCGGATTGCCCTGCGCGTCGGTCAGGTACTCGCCGGGATTGCAGTCGGCTTCCCCGCGCGCGACGCCCGCGCCGAGGGCGGAGAGAAGGAGACCTGCGGCCAGAATGACGGCGCTCGAGCGCGCGACGAAGCGATGCGCGGCGTTCTGATCGATAGCGTGGGTTGACATCTTTCCTCCTGGTGGACCGTTTCCTACGGAGCCTTCTCGGATGCGGGTCGAAGGCGGGACCGTCCACGCCTCCCTCGCACGAATGCATCCGCCGCCGAGGGCGCGCGCGCTGCGAGGCGAGTGAAGTTTTTTTGGAGGAGACGCTCAGCGGCCGGAAGAGGAGACGCGGAGCTCGAGCGTGCGGACGAGCTTCGCCGCGTCCGCCGCGTGATCGCCGCCGATCTGGATGACGCGCGCGAGCGCCGCCTTGGCCGCGGCGGCATCCCCAGTTTCGAGCAGCGCGTTGGCGAGCTGCCAGGCACACTCCGCGCGCAGGTGATCGGCGTCGGCGTTCGCTTCGGCCGTCTTGAGGGCGCGCACCGACTCGGCCAGCTTTCCTTCGAGGAGGAGCGCAGAGCCGAGGTAGAGGAAAAGGTCGCGGTGAGCGGGCGCGAGGCGCGCGGCGCGGACGAGCGCGGCTTCCGATCCCGCATAGTCGCCTCGGGCATAGGCGGTCAGACCGGCCGTATAGGCGGCGCGGAACGACTCTGTCCCTTCGACATCGCGCGTGACCTGAGGCGCCGGCAAGGGCGCGATGCGTGCGAGGGCGCGGATCGCGCGCTCCGGATCGTTCATCCTCGGCAGCAGGAGGAAGAGGAGTGCGACCGCGACGGCTCCCGCCAGCGCCGCGATCCCGAGGCGACCTTGCAGCGCGGCGAGACGTCCTCTCACGATGACGAGGAATCCCTGGCCGGCGCGAGGTCGCTCCCTCCGCGTTCGGCCCCTCTCTGCTTCGCCTGGCGCGGTCGGTGTGCTTGAAGCGCTCTCCGGCGGCAGCGCCGCCTCGAGCATCTCGAGCGACGGAACGCGCCCGGCCCACGCCGCCTCTTCTCGACACGACCCGCAGGCGGCGAGATGCCGCTCCTCGCCCGCGGTCCGCGCGGCGCCTCCGGAGAGCTCGACGATGCGCAACGGCCGAAGGTGCGCCGAATCGGTCGCACGCAGATCGGCGTGAAGGGCGGAGACAAAGTCGAACGCGCCGCGGCACTCCCCGCACGCCGCGAGATGAAGCGCGATCGCCGCCCGCCTCTCCTCCGAGAGACGGCCGGCGGCGAAATCGAGCGCGTCTTCCTGGACGTGCGCGGGCTCCCGCGGATCAACCGACACGGACGCTCCCTTCGTTCCAGCGCCGCCAGGCGCCGTTCACCCGAGGATCCGCCACCGACGCGGCCGGCGCTGCGCGCCGATTCATCGCGCGAGGTCCCGCGCCGACTGGAGGCAGCGCGTCAGCCGCGATCGAACCGACGACTCGACCAAGCCGAGCTCCTGCGCCAGCTCGGCCGACGACGCCCCGTCGAAGAAGGCGCGTTCGAGCAGCTCGCGACACGAATCGTTCAGGCGGCCGAGGATCCGCGCGAGAAGCGACGCCGACTCGGGGTTGCCTGCCGCGCCTGGCTCCAGCGGATGCTCGTCCTCTCGACGCGCGCGCCGCCAGAGGCTGCGGTAAAGTTGGATCCGCGTCGCCTTCACGATCGTGTAGAGATAGCTTCGCGCTGGGCCGCCCGCCTCGAAGCGTGCGAGCGCACCGCTGAAGACGCGACGGCACGCTTCCTGTGCGACCTCCTCCCACTCGGGCTCATGGCGATCGATCGAGCCGCGATGAAGGTAGCGCGCGAAGGCACGGACCAGGCGCGCGACTTCCTCCTCCGCCCAGCGCTCGCCGCGCTGGGCCGCCTCGATCATCAAGGTAGATTCGTCGCGCTCGCTGATGCTCATGCGGCTACTCCGTCGCCACGACCTCGATCGACTCACCCCGCGAGAGGAAGACGAGCCAGCACTCGACCGGCGCGCCCCAGAGCGCCGCGGCCGCCTCGCGGTAGAGCTCCATCTGCACGCGGTAGGCCTCGACGCGCGCGGGCAACGTCGCCGCGTTCACGCGATCGGTCTTCCAGTCGACCACCACCACGCGATCGTCTTCGCGGAAGACGCAGTCGATCCGGCCTTGCAGCAGCACCCAGGCCGCGTCGAAGACGGGGCCGAGTCGATCGCGTTCGCGTGCGACCCACTCGGCCAGATCCTCGCGGTAGGCGCAGAGGCGCGCGACCGGCCACTTGAGCGAGAAGGCCGCCTCGCGCTCGAGCGTGCCGCGGCCATGCGCGGCGATCATGCGCCGGCCGATCGGACCTTCGAGGAAGGTCGTGAAGCCGCGCTCGAGCGCCAAGGCGCGTTCATCCCCTTCCCACCACGGCTCGCTCGCCAGCGCGACGAACTGTCGATCGAGCTCTTCCGGCGAGGCCTGGTCGAGATCGATGCGTTGCAGCGCGCTGTGAAAGCGTGTCCCCAGACGCGCTCCCCCTTCCTGCGGCGCGCGCTCCGGCAACCAGAGCGACATGCTCGCGTCCGACTCGATTGCCG
>CAZZAH010000182.1:6155-8034 GCA_964652115.1 uncultured bacterium
TGCGGCGCGCGCTCCGGCAACCAGAGCGACATGCTCGCGTCCGACTCGATTGCCGTTCGCTGCTCGAAGTCGGACTGACGCTTGAACTCGGTCACCCAGTACTTGCCGCGAATCTCCGCTCGCGCGAAGGCGGCGACGAGCGGCTCGGGTCGGCCGAGTCGCGCGAGCGCGATCTCGAGCGCGCTTCTGAGCTCCGGCGCGGGCGGCTCGACGCTCGGCGGCGCGACTGGAGGCGGAGTGTAAGGGTGGCGATAGACGTTCCAGCCTTTCGCGGACGCGTGCGGCGCATCAGGGTCGCTCGATGCGTCCGCGTGCCACGGAAGCGTGCGCACGAGCCACGGCAGCGCAGTGCGCGCGCGCACGCGATCGTGCTCGATCAGGGCGGGCGGCGCCTCGTGCAGACGGTCCGGCAACTTCCTCGGCTGTGCGACCAGGATCAGCCGCTCCTCCGCGCGGGTCATCGCGACGTAGAGGACGCGCGCCTCCTCGTGCACGCCGTCGATCCTGCTCTCCTCCGCCAAGAGCGCCCGGAGCACGGTGTCGCGCCGGCTGAAGCTCTTCCAGTCGAGCGAGCGGATGCCCGACTCGCGTCGCCCGATCCGAATTTGCGAGCCGAGGCGGTTGTCGTCCTGAAAACTCCAGGCGATGCGCGGCAGGATTACGATCGGAAACTGGAGGCCTTTCGACTTGTGCACGCTCAGGATCGAGACCGCGTCCTCTCGGCTCGAATCTCCGCGCGGGCCTTTGAGGCCATCGGATGCTTCGAGCGCATCGAGGCGCGCAAGGAAGCCGCGAAGCGAAGGGCCGCGCTCTTCCTCGTACTCGCGCGCGAGGGCGAGCAGGCGCTCGACGTAGATCCACTCGGCGGGCGCGTCGCCCGACGCGAGTCGCCGCGCGCGAAAGTCGGTCGCCTCGATCAAGCGCACGAGAAGACGCGGCAGCGAGAGGCGCTCGACATCGCCGCGAAAGCCGCGCAGCTGATCGAGGAAGCGGCGCATGCGCTCACGGAGCGGCTTCGCGGTCCGCTTCGCCATTGCGGTCGGCTCGCCGGTCCAAGCGCACGGCTCTGCTCCGGGCAGCGGCGGCCAGAAGAAGCCTCCTTCCGCCGCGGCGCCCTCGCTGTAAGCCACGGCGGCGATCACGTCGAGGAAGCTCTTGGCCATCGGCCACGCGAGCCGCATGCGTAGAAGCTCGCTGTCCTCGATTGCCAAGATGGGCGAACGAAGCACGGCCGCCAGCGCCACGTCGTTTCTCGGATTGTCGACGATCCGAAGCAGGGCGCGGAGATCCTGCACCGATCGCTCCTCGAGCAGCGAGCCCGCCTCCGCCAGCGACACCGGGATCCGCTCACGCTCGAACGCCTGCACGTACTCGATTGCAGCCGAGCTGGTGCGAAGAAGGATGGCGACGTGCCGGAACGAGAGCCCGCCCTCCGGTCGACGCGCGTTCTCCTCGGCGAGCCATGCGCGCAAGCGCGACGCGATGAAGCGCGCCTCGATCGCGGGGCCGCTCTCGGGCGCGGAGCCGTCGGGCGAGGCGCTGCCCTCCGCCGCATCGCTGCCTTCGGTCGTATCGGCGCTTTGCGAGCGGCTCGGCTTCGGCGGACCTTCGAGCAGGTGCAGCTCGACCGGCCGTCCTTCGGGCCAGGGAAGCGCGTCATCGCCGACGCGCGTCGACTCGAGCGCCTGCGCGGCGTATTCCGTCCCGATCGTTCGTCGATCGAAGAGCGAACCGAAGAGCGTGTTCACCGCCGAGAGGATCGCCGGCCGGCTTCGATGATTGCGTTTGAGGAAGATCGCGACCGGATCGTCGCCCGGGGGAGCGCCGCGCTCGGGATCGAAGCGCAGGCTCGACTCGACGTGACGCATGAAGAGGGTCG
>CAZZAH010000183.1:0-8001 GCA_964652115.1 uncultured bacterium
CGAGGCCTGTCCAAGCGGGAGGCCGAAGCGCATGCGCGCGAGCTCCTGGGCGAGGTTCGCCTCCTCGATCGAGCCGGCCACAAGCCGGGGGAGCTCTCCGGAGGGGAGCAGCAGCGGGTCGCGGTCGCGCGGGCGCTCTTCGGCCATCCGCGGCTGGTTCTTGCGGACGAACCGACGGGAAACCTCGATCCCACGACCGCCAAGGGGCTCCATGAGCTCATGTATACTCTCGCCAGAAAGAGCGGCCAGTCGTGGATTGTGGTGACGCACAATGAACAGTTGGCGCAGCTTGCCGATACCATAGGAAGGCTCGAGGACGGAGTTCTGAGAACCTATTCTCCCCACGAGCTGGACAGGCATCACGAGTCGGACAGGCCGCGATCGGACCCGAACCGGGCGGCCGGGACCTGATCCGAGCGGCGCGGCCGGCAGTCTTCCCGAGGAAGCCTGGGATTGGCTTTCGAAGGCACCCAGCGGAGTGGGCGCAAGGAAAGGGACTAGCGGGATGAAGTGCCAGAACTGCCACGAGTCCGAGGCCACCATCCACTTCAAAGAGGTGGCGGAAGGGCTTCTGCGCGAAATCCACCTTTGCGAAAACTGCGCGGCGGAGAAGGGATTTCACCTGGTCATCGAGCAGAACAAACTCTCGATCGTGAACCAGTTCATCTGGATGGCGGAGAATCTCTACCCGGAGAACGCGAGCAAGGTCGGGGCGGTGCAGTGCGATCGCTGCGGCCTTCGCTTCAGCCAATTCGCACGGACCGGGCGCCTCGGTTGCGCCGACTGCTACACCGCCTTCTCGGCCCATCTGCCTCAGGTGCTGAGGCGCGTGCATGGCGCCGTCCGCCACAAGGGACGCACGCCCGAGATCTCGGGCCCGATCGATCCCACGCGTCAGACCCTGGACCGCCTTCGCCTCGAGCTCAATCGCGCGATCGAGCGAGAGGAGTTCGAGACCGCGGCCCGTCTTCGCGACCAGATTCGCGGCCTCGAGGCAGCCGAAGGCTCCGTCTCCTCCGGTGGGGAGTCGAAGGGAGGCGCGGCGTGATCCCGGTGGAACGGATGGCCCAACGTTCGGCGCCCTGGCTCCTCGACAGCGGGCCCGAGGGAGATCACATCCTTTCGACACGCGTGCGATTGGCGCGCAATCTTCGGGGGGTCCACTTCGTCGGAAAGGCGCTGGAGGAAGATCTCGCGCGTACCTGGCGGCGGATCACCGACGCGTCGATCGAGCTTCCGATCTTCGCCGGCGGCGGGGCGGTCACGGTGGGCGAGCTGCCGCTCCTCGATCGGCAGTTTCTGCTCGAGCGGCACCTCATCAGCCACGACCTCGCGAGCGATTCTCGTGCGCGCGGTCTGGTCCTCTCGGCCGACGAGGGGAGCTCGATCATGGTCAACGAGGAGGACCACCTTCGGATCCAAGCGCTCTCCGGCGGCCTCAAGCTCGAGGAGACCTTCGAGGCGGCGCGTACGCTCGACGAGGCGCTGGCCGGCCGGCTCGATTACGCCTGGACGGAGGAGCTCGGCTACCTGACCGCCTGCCCCACCAACGTCGGCACGGGCATGCGCGCGTCGGTGCTGTTGCACCTTCCGGCGCTCGTCCTCACGCAGAAGATCAAGAAGATCCTGACCGGCGTCGGGCAGGTCGGCTTGACCGCGCGCGGCTTCTACGGCGAAGGGACCGACGTGGTCGGGAATTTCTTCCAGCTTTCGAATCAGGTCACGCTCGGCGAGGACGAAGGGGAGACGTTGAGCAAGCTCGCCCGCGTGGTGCGGCAGATCCTCGACTGGGAGGAAAAGGCACAGGAGAGGCTCCTCCGGGACGCCGGCCTCCAGATCGAGGACAAGTGCCTTCGGGCCCTCGGGGTCCTGCAGTTCGGGCGTCTTCTCTCTTCGCAGGAATTGATCGCGCTCTTGTCGGCGGTGCGCCTTGGCCATAGTCTTGGCCTCAGGAACGTGCCGCCTATCGCGGTGTTGAACGACCTCTTGGTCCGCGGACAGCCGGCCCACCTGCAGAAGGCGGAAGGGCGCGAGATGTCCTCGGAGGAACGCAACGAGCGCAGAGCTCGAATGGTGCAGGAAACGCTCAGGCACTCCGCGGGATCGAAGCTCGACGCGGCCTGACAGGCTAGTCAGCGAGGCCTGACAGGGGAGTTCGCGAGGTTGAACGCGCAGGTGGTACGGCGACAATACGGGGGAGCAGGGAATGCACGACAAGTTCACCGAACGCGTCCGCAAGGTCATCTTCCTCGCGCGTGAGGAGGCGAGCCGGCTGCAGCACGACTCGATCGGCACCGAGCACCTGCTGCTCGGGCTCCTCCGTGAAGGAGAGGGCATCGCGGCGACGGTGCTTTCGAACCTGGGCCTCGACCTCGAGGCGATCCGTCACGCGGTGGAGAACATGGTCGCCCAGACCGGCGGCACCCTCACCATCGGAGAGATTCCCTTCACCTCGAACGCCAAGCGCGTCCTCGAGCTCTCGGTCGACGAAGCTCGGCAACTCGGCCACAACTACGTCGGCACCGAGCACCTCCTCCTGGGTCTGATCCGCGAAGGCGAAGGGGTCGCCGCCAAGGTCCTGATGGACATGGGGGTCGATCGGAAGAAGGTCCGCGAGGAGACGCTCAAGCTTCTCGGCGGCCACCCGCCTCAGGCGCAGCAGGAAGGCGAGGAGAAGGCCGACACCCCATCGCTCAATCAATTCGGCCGCGACCTCACGCAGCTCGCCCGCGAGGGCAAGCTCGACCCGATCTTCGGGCGTGAAAGCGAGATCGAGCGCGTGGTGCAGATCCTCTGCCGCCGGAAGAAGAACAACCCGATCCTGATCGGCGAGCCGGGCGTGGGGAAGACCGCCATCGTCGAGGGGCTGGCGCAGCGGATCATCGAGGGGAAGGTGCCGGAGCTCCTCCGCAATCACCGACTGATCACCCTCGATCTCGCCTCGGTCGTCGCGGGCACCAAGTACCGCGGCCAGTTCGAGGAGCGGCTCAAGAACATCATGAACGAGATCCGCGACTCGCAGGACACCATCATCTTCATCGACGAGCTTCACACCATCGTCGGCGCGGGCGGCGCGGAGGGGGCAATCGACGCTTCCAACATGCTGAAGCCGGCCCTGGCGCGCGGCGAGCTCCAGTGCATCGGTGCAACCACGCTGGATGAGTATCGGAAGTACATCGAGAAGGACGGCGCCCTCGAGCGCCGCTTCCAGATGGTGCTGGTCGAGCCGCCGAGCGCGGTCACGACGGTGCAGATCCTGCGCGGGCTCCGCGACAAGTACGAGGCGCACCATCGCGTTCACTACACCGACGAAGCGCTGGTCGCCGCGGTCAAGCTCTCGGATCGATTCATCAGCGACCGCCATCTGCCGGACAAGGCGATCGACGTCATCGACGAAGCGGGTGCGCGCGCCAGGCTCTCCGTGTCGACCGTGCCGGCGGAGCTGCGCGAGCTCGACCTCAAGATCGAGCAGGTCGCCTCGGAGAAGGAAGCTGCCATCCGCGGCCAGGAGTTCGAGAAGGCGGCGTCCTTCCGTGACAAGGAGAAGGCGCTCCGCCACGAGTACTACCGGTTGAAGAAGGAATGGAACGAGACCAAGAGCGTCCGCCGCACCGAGGTGAGCGAAGACGACATCGCCGACGTGATCGCGCGGATGACCAAGATCCCGGTCTCGCGCCTGGAAGAGCACGAGCAGGCGAAGCTCATGCGCATGGAAGAGGAGCTCGCGAAGTTCGTCGTCGGTCAGGAAGAGGCGGTGACCGCGATCGCGAAGGCGATCCGTCGAAACCGCGCCGGGCTTCGCGATCCGCGACGTCCGATCGGTACCTTCGTTTTCCTCGGTCCGACCGGGGTGGGCAAGACCGAGCTCGCGCGGGTGATCGCTCGCTTCCTCTTCGACGACCCCGACGCGCTCATCCGCATCGACATGAGCGAGTACATGGAGAAGTTCTCGGTCAGCCGCCTGGTCGGCGCGCCTCCCGGTTACGTCGGCTACGAAGAGGGCGGCCAGCTCACCGAGAAGGTACGGCGGAAGCCCTACTCGGTCGTGTTGCTGGACGAGATCGAGAAGGCGCACCCGGACGTGTTCAACATCCTCCTCCAGGTGCTCGAGGACGGCCAGTTGACCGACTCGCTCAAGCGGAAGGTGAACTTCAAGAACACGGTTTTGATCATGACCTCGAACATCGGCGCGCGGCAGATTCGCGGTCAGGGTAATCTCGGCTTCCAAAAGCCGGGCGCCGACGTCTCCTACGGAAGGATGAAGGAGACGGTGATGGATGAGGTGAAGAAGGTCTTCAATCCGGAGTTCACCAACCGGATCGACGAGATCATCGTCTTCCATCCGCTCGAGAGGGTGCACCTCGAGAAGATCGTCGAGATCCTGCTCGACCAGGTGCGCGATCGGTTGAAGGAACAGGAGATGGGTCTCTCGGTGACGCCGGGCGCGCTCGCCGTGATCATCGACAAGGGATTCGATCCGGCGCTCGGAGCTCGGCCGCTGCGTCGCGCCATTCAGAAGCTGGTGGAGGATCCGCTGGCCGAGATGGTGCTTCGAGGGAAGCTGCATCGAGGCTCTGAAATTCGGATATCGAAGAAGGGCGACGAGCTCCTTCTGGAGGAACGCGTGCCGGAGACGAGCCGCCGCGAGTGATAGAAACTAAATCATGATTCCAGCGGGACGCCCCTCTTCACAGGACGGAAGGGGTGCGCGACGAGGCGACCCGCCTCGCGCCCGCATCTTCGAGCACATCCGCTCCGCCATCGGCGGGGCGGTGCTCGCGCTTACCCTTTGCCTCGGTTCGCTTGCCTCCGCGCCGCGGGCGGGTGCGCAGCTGTCGTCGACGCCGGATCCGCTTAGCCTGCCGACCGCGGCATCGCCGATGCAGCTTTCCAAGGTGAGCCGCCTTACGATCGAGGGGAACAAGGCTGCCGATACGCGCCTCATCCTTCGCACCTCTGGCCTGGCCGAAGGAGAGGTCGCGACCCCGACCAGGATCCGCGGCGCGATCAACTCGCTCTACGCGCTCGGCCTCTTCTCGCAGATCACGGTGATCGAGTCCGCCGACTCGACCGGTGGGCGTGCGCTGATCTTGCGCGTGACCGAGAACCCGCGCATTACCGCCATCGACTGGAAGGGCTACAAGAAGCTCGGCGAGGAGGACCTCAAGTCGAAGATCGATCTCCGCGCGGGGCAGCTCCTCACGCGACGGAAGCTCTTCGACGCCAAGCGCGCGATCGAGGCGGCCTACCGTGATCAAGGTTTCGCTTCCGCCTCCGTGTTGCCCGAGGTCAAGACCGAAGCGGACGGCACCGCCCGCCTTCAGTTCACGATCGAGGAGGGGAGCAAGGTCAAAATCGAGGGGGTCGACTTCACCGGCAACGAGAGCTTTCCGGCAAGTGAGCTGCGCGGAAAGATCACCCTCAGGAAGAACTCGCTCTTCCACCGGAAGCGCTACACCGCCGAGCGCCTGAAGGAAGACGAGGAGAAGCTGCTCGAGTTCTATCGCAACCACGGGCACAAGGACGCCAAGGTGCTCGCGAGCCGAGCGGAGTTCACCGAAGACCGGGCCGGCGTGCGTCTCTTCTACGATCTGGAGGAAGGCCCCTTCTATCGTTTCGGTCGCGTGACCTGGAGTGGAAACGAAGCGGTCTCGCTCGACGCGCTCAAGTTGGCGTCGAGCATTCGGGCGGGCGAGGCGTTCAGCCAGGCCAAGATCGACCTGACGACGGGCGATGCGTTCAACCTCTACACCGAGAAGGGCTACCTCCTGCAGCTCTCGATCGTGCCGGAGACGCGCGTGGTCGACGACACCGTGCACGTCGACTACTCGATCCGCGAAGGGGAGCCGTCGCATGTCCACGAGATCGGGATCGTCGGAAACACGCGTACGAAGGAGAGGGTCGTTCGGCGTGAGCTCTCGCTCTTCCCGGGCGATCTCCTTCGTCGTTCGGTCTTGATGCGGAGTCATCGCGACGTCTTTGCGCTCGGCTACTTCGAGGACGTGCAGGTCGACTACAAGCCGACCGGGCAGGGCTCCGACATCGACGTCGAGCTACGCGTGAAGGAGAAGAGCTCCGGCACGGCCACCGCCGGCGCCGGTTACTCGAGTGACACCGGCGTGACCGGCTTCCTCGAGTTCGGGCACAACAACCTCTTCGGCAACGGGCAGTCGGTCTCGCTTCACCTGGAACGAGGCGGGCGCCGGCGCACCTACGACATCTCCTTCACCGAGCCGTGGTTCATGAACACGCCGACCTCGCTCGGCTTTCAGCTCTACGACACGCAGCGGGATCTCGATCTCTACACCGAGAAGCGCCACGGCTTCGGCATCAACCTAGGCCGTCCGTGGTTCTGGAAGACGCCCGACTACACGCGCATCTCCGGCTCCTACTCGCTGGAGAACGTGCGCTTCTCCGACTTCATCGACATCGACGCGGAGACCCAGGAGCTGCTCAAGGCGTCCAACGGCACCGTGTCGAGCTTCAGCACGACGCTCTCGCGGAACAGCACGAACAATCCCTTCTATCCGACCGCCGGAAGCCGGACGCTTCTTCGCGGCGAATGGGCGGGCGGACTGCTCGGAGGCGAGGTCGACTTCTTCAAGCCGATGCTCGACCACAGGAACTACCTCGTCCCCTTCTGGAAACCGACGTTGATGCTGCGCCATCGGCTCGGCTACCTCGGGTCCTACGTGCGCGGGAAGGCGGTACCGGGCAACGAGACCTTCCGCTTGGGCGGCACGCGCACCGACTACCTGCGCGGCTATCCCGACTACGAGGTCGTGCCCGAAGAGAACATCCATCTGGGCTCCGACGGCAGCGAGGTGCGTTTCCCCGGCGGCAAGGTGCTCTACACCTTCACCACCGAGTACCAATTCCTGATCGTGAATCCCGTGCATGGGGTCTTCTTCTTCGACGCCGGCAACACGTGGAACTCGGCCCGCGACTTCAGCCTTTCAGACCTGAAGAAGGGGGTCGGTGCCGGCCTCAGGTTCGAGATTCCTCTGCTGGGTCCGATCGGCTTCGACTACGCCTACGGCATCGATCGCGGCAAGTGGGAGCCTCACCTGATCATCGGTCCCGCCTTCTGATTCCCGTCCCGACCCTGCCGCGGCCTTTGCGCTTTCAAAGCCCCGCGCGCCTTGACTAAGATCGGCCCGCCTCTCGACCGCGGTCGGCCGGAGGCGATTTCAGGAGGCGTTTCGATGCGTCGACGGCCCCGCGTTTTCGGTGCCCGCGCTCCACGGTTCAGCTTCGCCCCCATCGCGGGAAGATCGTATTTCCTCGCGCTCGTCCTGAGCGTTTTGGCCTTGTGGGGCGGCGTCGCGCGCGCGCAGGACATCCGCATCGCCTACATCAACTCGGAGAAGATCCTCGACGGCTACAAGGAGAAGAACGCGATCCTCGAGAGCTTCAGGCACGATGTCGAGGGCTGGAACCAGGAAGCGCTGACTCGCAAGAAGGAGCTCGACGACCTGGGCAAGGACCTAGGTCAGCAGACGCCCATGCTGTCCGACGAAAAGCGCCGCGAGAAGGAGCAGGACTACCAGCGCAAGCTGACCGACTACGACGCCTACGTGCAGAAGATCTGGGGAGTCGACGGTCTGGTAACGCAGCGCAACGAGGAAGTGCTTCGACCGATCGTGCAGAAGATCCACCAGATCGTGGGCGAGATCGCGGAGCGGGACAAGTGGGACCTCGTGCTGGACGCCGCGGACGGCAACGTGATCTACGGCACGGCGGAGCTCGACCTCAGCGACCAAGTGATCGAGCGGCTGAACGCCGACATCCCTTCGGAGACGTCTCCTTGAGCGCTGCCGGCCTCGATGTAGGTTCCGGCTTGTCGCTATCGGAGTTGGCGGACCGCCTCGGCACGACGGTAATCGGCGACGGCGCGGTTCGCATTCATCGCCTCGCCGCGATTCGCGATGCCGAGCCCGGTGACCTGACCTTCCTCTCCAATCCCCGCTATGCCGGTTGGCTGGAATCGACCCGCGCCAG
>CAZZAH010000184.1:0-8001 GCA_964652115.1 uncultured bacterium
GATGCGTGCCTGCGGGGCCGCCTGCGGCGCGCTGTGGTTGCTCTTCGTCCAAACCGGTGCGCTGGCCGAGTCTGCGTGGGCCGAGTCGTCGGCAAGACCGCTCGGTGAAGTCCGCGACGCTTCGGCGGTCGAGGAGGCTCGGCTCGCCTTCGACGACGCGCCGAGCGAGGCGGTCGACCTGCTCCTCTCGACCTGGCTCGAAGGCGAGAGGTCCGACTCGATCGCCGCGCGCGACGCCGACGCGGCCCTCTCCCGCCTCGCATTGCTGTTCGCCGAGCTCGCCCTCTCGCCGCCGGACGCGTTGACCTGGCGGTGGCACCCGCCGGAGAGCACGAGCCACGCGCCGCGCACGCCGACCGGAGTCCTCGCGGCACGGTGGTCCTTCTTCTTCGCCGAGCGACGTGCGCATCGCGCGATCGAGCGGCTGCTCGCGAGTGGACCCGAGCCGCTTCGGCCCTACGTCGGGTCGGGCACCGGCCTGTGGGCGAGAGCCGCGGCACGCGCGTCCGATGCCTTCGTCGCGCTTCGGAGCGGCGTCTTGCCGGACGGGGCGCCGGACTCTCGCCAGCCGCTCCTGATCGTCGATTCCGGCGGCGCGGAGCTCTCGGACCGCGACTGCGCGCGGCTGCCATGGCTCGCCGCACCACCCGACATCGCCGCCTTGACCGAGCGGCTGCAACGGGAGGGGGGCTCGATCGCTCGCTTCGCGGTGTTCGAGGAGGTGACGTTGACCTACCTCATCCAGTCCGATCGACTGCGCCTCATCTCGACCGCGGTCGATCGCGACAGCCTCGCGGCAAAGGTGCGTCGCTACGTTCCCTACGCGGCGTCCGGCTGCAGCACCCCGAATCTCTCCGCGCTGCCGGAGGAGTTCGCTCTCGGCGGCGAGCTCTTCCACTGGTTCCTCGGACCCCTGGGGGAGTCGGTCGACCTCTCGCAGCCGCTCTGGATCTGCGCCGACGGTCCGCTCTGGTATCTCCCCTTCGAGGCGCTCGCGCCGCGGGGGGCGCCGCCTCGAGGATCGGACAGCGGCGCCATCTGGGATCGCGCGACCACCGTCCCCTTGGCGGTCGATCGTCATCGCATCGGCTACCTCGTCGACCCGGGGGTGCTCGCTCCCGCCCTGATGGTGGAGTCGCCGAGCCGTGGCGAGCCGGAGCTCGACGCGAGAATCGTCCTCCCGAGCTTCGAAGGGATCGGCGCCGCCGACGAGCCTTCCCCCTTCGCGACGACCTGCGGCGACGGGGCCGACGCGCAATGGCGAAGCCCCCCCTGCGAGCCGGACCCCGACACGATCGCGCGAATCCTCGCCGAAACCGACGGCATCGCGATCACCGCGCGGGTCAGCGAGGAGGAGTTCCGCGCGGCGCCGTCGAGCCGCGCGACCGTCTTCTTCGCGCCGACGCTGTACGGGGCGGATCGTCGCGGAAGGCCGGGGTTCGCGCTCGTGCTCGGGGATTCGACGGGAGACGGATTCGTCACCGCGCCGGAGCTCGCGCGGCTCCAGCTCGGGAGCTTCTGCGCGTTGCCCGAGGGGCCGGCCTGCCCCCTCGTCGCGGCATCGCCGGAGGTCCCGGCCGAATCGTGGGGCTTGGAGGTTCTCTGGCCGGCTCTCGCGGCGGAGTGGGGCGGATCGGACGCGCTCTACCAGGCGCTCTGGAACGCGGGCGAGGCGAGTTGGATTCCGCTCGTCTCCCTGCTCGCGCACCCTGGAGGGCCGAGCTTCGACCTCTTCTTGACGGAGCGACGACGCCTGCGCTCGCTCACGCTCCCGGCCGGCCCGGGCCACCGCCTCTCCCTCGCCCATCCCTACTTCTCCTGCGCCCTACGGTGGTGGAGACTCTCCGCGCGCTAAGCCCGCTGGATCTCGGACCGAGTCGCGCGGAGCGCGCATCGACGCAAGAGACTGGCCAGGGGCAGCCCAGCGGCCGCTCGGGAAGCGCACAGGCGCCCACTCGGCGATCTACCGATGGGGCGCGCGGGGCGCGTTCTGGCCTCGTGCTCGGAGGCTAGGTCCGTGGGGAAAACCTGGACGTCCGTCCATCGCCTTGGACCGGCGGCTCGATCCCACGCACGTTAACGACTTTCGAGCTTCGTCCGGGGCATGCGCGCCGGTAGAATGTGACCGCGTCTCATCCCTGGGTCTCCACGCTCCTTCCGATCGAGCGCTCCGGGGAAGACCGACGCCCCTCGCCCGCCTGCAGGGGCGAAGTCCCTTTGGCAAGTCTCCGCCGCAGGCAAACAACGAGCTCAGGACCTACGGGTCCAGTTGTGTCGCCGACTCGTGGGTGGCGTTCGGTCTCTCGCCCCTCGAGCCTCGGCATCTTGGTCGGCAGCCAACTTCTCGCACGGACATCAACGGGAGGTCATAGATGAAATTTCGGGCGACGTTCCTACTCACGCTGCTCGCCCTCGCGCTTGGCAGCAGCTCAGCGCATGCGCAGGCACACTTCACCGCGAAGCTGACCGGAGATCAGGAGGTCCCGAGCGTCACCACCGCGGCCAAGGGAACCGCGTGCTTCACCGAAACGGCGAGCGGGCTACTCTTCTACGTCGCGGTGGACAATCTTTCCGGCCCGGTAGTCGCGGCCCACATCCATAGCGGATTGTCGGGCGTCGCAGGGCCGGTGGTCTTCGACATCACGTCGAGCTTCAACACCGCCATCTCGCCCAACAGCGCGCAGGGGATCTGGACCCCGGCCGGCGGTTTCACCGCGGCGCAGCTCTCGGCGTTGATGGCGCACGGGCTCTACATCAACGTCCACACCGCGGCGAATCCGGGCGGCGAGATCCGCGGCCAGATCTACCAGAGCGCCGGTGTGCACCTGCAGGCGGTGCTCTCGGGCTTGGAGGAGAATCCGGGCATCGCGGTCGCGGGCACCGGCAGCGTGTCGCTGACCTTGAGCGAGGAGGGCCTCGCCTACGAAGCGACCGTCACCAACCTGACCGGCGCGATCACCGCCGCGCACATCCATCGCGGCAAGATCGGCGAGAACGGCGGCGTCTGGCAGGCAACCCCCTTCGCCGGGACGAGCGCGGTCGGCTTCATCCCCCGCTCCGCCTTCGGCGCGAACGACTTCAAGAACCTCATCCTCGGCAGCCTTTACTTCAACGTCCACACCGCGGCCAATCCGGGCGGCGAGACTCGCGGCCAGATCAAGCTGAACGAAGGGCTTGGATTCGCGGCGTCGCTGAACGGCGCGCAGGAGAACCCGCCGACCGCCGCGGGCGAGCTCGGCAGCGCGGTCTTGACCCTCACACCGGTCGGCCTTCGCTATGACATCACCGTGAGCGGGCTCACCGGCGCGATCACGGCGGCGCACTTCCACCGGGCGCCGGCTGGTTCGAACGGGGGCGTGGTTAAGGACATCCTCGCGGACTTCGCCGGCGGCACCACCGCCTCGGGCGTCTGGCTCTTCAGCGAAGGGCTCAATCCCTCGCTGGTGAACGAGCTCTTGAACCAGGGGCTCTACCTGAACGTGCACACCGCGGCCAATCCGGGTGGCGAGATTCGCGGACAGGTGCTCCTGAGCGGACCGGGGGCGACCTACTCGGCCACGCTGACCTCGACCCAGGAAGAGCCGCCGAACGCGACCACCGGCCGCGGCACGGCGAACGCGGTCCTGAACGGCGCCAACCTGCTGATCCGCGTGACGGTCGACGGACTCTCCGGCGGCATCACCGCGGCGCACATCCACACCGGCCAGATCGGGGTCTCGGGTGGCGTGAGCTTCAGCTTCCTGCCGAGCTTCGTCGGCAACACCTGCACCGCGGCGTGGGCGATCCCGGCGGCGAGCGTGACCGATCTCTACAAGGGCAACCTCTACGTCAACGTCCACACCGCGGCGAATCCGGCCGGCGAGATCCGCGGACAGCTGCTCCCCGCTTCGGGCGTGGCGCTCAACGCGGAGTTGACCGCGAGGCAGGAGGTCCCCGCGAACGGCTCGACCGCGCAGGGGATCGGCTCTTGCCGGCTTACCCCGGACGGCATGGCCTTCACCGTGACGGTGGACGGACTGACCGGCGCGATCACCGCGGCGCACATCCATCGCGGTGAGCAGGGCGTGGGCGGAGGCGTCGCGCGCGACATCCTGCCCGACTTCACCGGCCAGACCGCGAGTGGCGTGTGGAAGCCGACGGACCCGCAGGCACTCACCGCTGCGCTCATGACCGACCTCGTTCGCGGCAACCTCTACTTCAACGTGCACACCGCGGCCAATCCGGGCGGCGAGATCCGCGGCCAGATCAAGATCGCGGGCGGTGCCTCCTACGGGACGCTGCTCCTGGGCGGCAACGAGGTCCCGCCGACCCCGTCGAACGGCGTCGGCGTGCTGTCGTCGACCTTGACCGACATGGGGCTCGTGTTCCGCACCACGATCTCGAACCTGACCGCGGCGCGCACCGCCTCGCACTTCCACAACGCGCCGGCCGGCGCGAACGGCGGCGTGGTCCGCGACATCGCGGCCGAGTTCTTCACCGCGGGCACGGCCGACGGCATCTGGAAGGCCAACGACGCGTCACCGCTCACGCCGACCCTGATGGGCCAGATCGTGATCGGAAACATCTACGAGAACATCCACACCGGGACCTTCCCCGGGGGCGAGGTCCGCGGCCAGCTCGGCACGCGGCAAGCGACCGCGGTCGATCCGGTGCGCGAGATCGCCTCGCGCTTCGAGCTCCACAACACGCCGAATCCCTTCACGAGCTCGACCGTGGTGCGCTTCTTCCTCCCGAGCGAAAGCCGCGTCAGCCTCAAGGTGTACGACGCGAGCGGACGGGAGCTTCGGACCCTCCTTTCCGGCCAGCGGCAGGCCGGCTGGAGCGACGTGAGCTTCGACTCGCATGATCTGCCGAACGGGATCTACCTCTACCGGCTCGAGAGCAATGGACAGGTGGCGACGCAGAAGATGCTTCACCTGAACTAAGCGCGGGACCACGTCGAGCGGGGTTTCGCCAGAAGCCCCCTCGAATCGCGGAGAAGCGACGGATTGGGGCGGTGAGCTGGGCTCGCCGCCCCTTTCGCTTGGGTCGAAGCGAGCCGCGGTCCGCACGATGCGCAGTGCGAAGTGATCGATTCCCCCTCTTCCAAAGCGCAACGCCGGGGTCAGCGCGGCGTCGCTCCGTGGGCCGAAGGGCCGATGCCCCTTGGCTCTCGATGACGCGTGCGCTTCGCACGCTGCGATCCGCCCGGACGCGGCATGCGCTTTGCGCGAGCGACGCCGCCAAGCAGCGTCGGGGGAAGAAACCGGGGTCCACCTATGAAGCACATGCACCTGACCGCCATCGCGGCGGCACTCCTCCTGGCGGTCTCGACCGGATGCGGCGATCGGGACCGGACGGTCGTGGCCTCGAACGACGAGCTGGCCACTCCGACCGGGTCCTCCGACTCGGACTGGGGCCCGGGCGATCTCCTCGCCCTCGTCGGCGCTAAGCTGACCCTCACGACCGATGATCCGGAGCAGGTCTACGTCCGTGACGACAAGGATCCTTGGATCTCCCGGAGCCTGCTGACGCGGGCGACGAGCTTCAATCTGACCGTGACCAACGAAGGGAGTCGAGCCACGACCGGGGTCGAGCTCTTGGTCGCGATCCCCGCCAATCTCCCGCAGAACGGTTGGAGCGTGACGATCGGCGATCCGGGCGTGCTTCTCTCGCACCCGAGCGACTTCCCCTGTCGCCGCTTGGAGCAGAGCACCTACCCCGATCTTCCGCACGGCGTTTATGCGCCGCATGGTCTGGCTCGTTACATCAGGATCCCCGGGCCGGTGCAGCTCAAGCCGGGAGAGAGCTGGGTGGTTCCGGTGCAGCTCTTCCGAGGAGAGGTGAAGAACTTCAAGGTTCACTTCGACGCCGGCAGCCGTCGCTTCTGGAGCGCCCCGACCAATGACGTGACGGCGGTGCCGCCGATCGAGGAGAACTTCGCGCCGCGGTAATCGCTCGATCGGAGCGATCGATTCGGAAGCTAGAGGTGGTCGCGCGGGACGGGAAGGCGAAGGTCGTGAGGGCGGGTGGTCTACTCGACCAGGCCCCAGACGATCATCGCCTTCTCGCGATTTTCCTCGTGGAAGTAGATGACGTCGTACTTGCAGCGATCGAAGAGGCCTTCGTAGCCCAGCTTGGTCAGAAAGCGCTTCACCTGTCCCGGCTCCAGCACTTCCCAGCGGACGCGTGGATTCTTGGACTGCATCTGCTTCATCGATTCACGAATGTCGAGCACGCGCGTTCTCCTTCTCTTAAGGGCGCGAACGGCAGGAGACTAGCACAGCGCCCGCGACGCCGGAACGAAGCGGCGTCGCTTTCCGCCTCAGCCGCCGTCGCCGCGCGCCGACGGGATTCGGAGCACCGTCTCGCGCACCGCCCGGCCCGCGACCTCGACCTCGAGGTAGTAGACGCCGGGCGCCAGGTTCTTCGCCGGCCAGTCGAGGCGATAGACTCCCGCCCCCTCGATCTCGCCGTGCGCCACGCGACGGCCGAGCGGATCGATCAACGACCATCTCGCGGTCCGCGACTCTCCATCGGAAGAGGCGAGCTCGATCGCGGCGTGAAGCGAGCGGTCGAAGGGATTGGGACCGACGATCACGCGCGGGCGGACCGCGGCGTTCGGTAGATCGGCCGCGCCCGGCACGGTGAAGCGCCATGATTCGCGAGAGAGCCTTCGATGCGAGGTCGCGTCGTCCGCGCCGACTTCCCAGCGATAGCTCTTCCCCGGCGTGAGAGGAAAGGTGGGCGTGATCGTCGTGTCGGTGCCGGCGGAGAGGAGAACCGGAAGCCCGCCGACTCCTTCCTCCAGGAGCGTAACGCGGTAGGTCGGCGGGTTCGCGCTGTCGCCATCGCGCGTCGAGCGCCAGCGAAACGTCGGGGTCAAGGTCGGCACGTTGGCGCCGTCGCTCGGCTCGAGCAGCGAGAAGGGATAGGGAAAGAGGAGCGGCGCCGACTGGAGCGCGGCCAAGGCGTCGATGCGCCCGCGGCCATAGTCGTTGTTCGGCGCGCCCGCGCGATCGGCCGTCGACGTGAGCGCCTGAATGAGCGCCATGTTGCTCCACTCCGGATGCGCCTCCAAGAGCAGCGCGCAGGCGCCACCGACCAGCGGCGTCGAGAGAGAAGTGCCGTTCGCGACGCCGTAAGCACCGGGGTCATTGGCATCGGCCCACCAGGTCGACACGCCGCGCGCCACCACATCCGGCTTCACGCGGCCATCGAAGGTCGGACCGCGCGAGGAGAAGTCGGCCACGTGATTCAGGCTGTCGACCGCGCCGACCGCGAGCACGCTGTCGGCGTCGGCCGGTGTGCCGAGCGAGCTCGCGCCGGGACCGTAGTTGCCGTTGGCATTGACGCAGAGGATGCCACGATGCGCGGCTTCGTCGACCGCGCGCGTGATCACCGCGGTGTCGCCGTCGTAGTCGCTCGGCCCGTAGCACGCGCCGTCGTCGAAGCAGGTGTAGGAGAGGCTCGCGCTCGTGACGCGCACGCCCGCGCTGTCGGCCCACTCGAGCGCCGCGACGTAGTAGTCCTCCTCGACCTGCGTCTCGCTCGCGATGTTCTCCGTCTTGGCGAGGTAGAAGGACGCTCCGTAGGCGGGACCGACGAGGAAGCCGGGATCGTAGCCGCCCGACGTGCCCCAGGTGCCGGTGCCATGCCGCTGCTGACCCTCGAAATCACCCGGGCCGTCCTGCGTGTCTCCGTCGTGGCCGACGAAATCGCGCTCCGCGATCAAGCGCGCGTGCGCGAAGGCGTGGTGGTCCTTTCGAAATCCGGTGTCGAGCATCATGAACGGGACTCGATTGGCGGAGTAGCCGAGGGCGTGCACCGCGGGAACCTTGATCTCCGAGAGCTGGCCGTAGGAAGGGCCGTAGGGCGCGGGGCCTTGCGGAGCCGCCGTGCTCCCCGACCGTGCTTCGAGGCCAGGCCTCGGCAAGGTCACATCGAGCGGCGTACCGTCGGGCGCATGCGTCGGGCCAAGCGCCTCCGCGCGCGCGACCGCCACCGGCCGAATGCTCGCGA
>CAZZAH010000185.1:0-7998 GCA_964652115.1 uncultured bacterium
GCCCGCTACGCGTGAGCACTCGATTCATGAAATGTCCTCCATCGAAAGGAGCTTCGAGCAAAGATGTGTAGACCGAGGACCCGGCGCGTCCACGGACTTCTCGTCTATCCCTGGGATGAAGCTCGGCCGTGGGGACTACGACCAGCGGCAACTTCCCGACCAGTGATAACTCTACGCGGGTTCGTTCGGGCCGAGAAGTGCCTACGTTCTATTCGCGAAAGATTTTCAATAAGCTTTGCCTCCTTGCTGGCCGGAAGCCGTCGGGAGACGAGGCAAGCTGTTGCGCTCGGGGCGGCGGCATCGGGTAATGTGTGCCGGTGCCGAATATCGACGAACGATCCATACACCCGCCGACACGAGTCCCACGGTGAAGCGAGCTCCCTTTCACAGAGTGCTGGTGGCGAACCGCGGGGAGATCGCGATCCGCATCCTCCGGGCGGCAAGGCAGTTAGGCTTGGAGACGGTGGCGGTCTACTCGGAGGCGGATCACGGCGCGCCCCATGTTCTCGAGGCCGATCGGGCCGTTCTGATCGGTCCTTCCCCGGCGGCGGAGAGCTACCTCCGGATCGAGGCGATCGTGGAGGCGGCGCGTCGCTCGGGCGCCGAGGCAATTCACCCAGGTTATGGCTTCCTCTCCGAGAACCCGCGTCTGGCCGAGGCGGTCGAGGCGGCGGGGCTCGTCTTCGTCGGGCCGCCGGCCGACGCGATTCGGCGCATGGGCTCGAAGTCCGAGGCGCGTCGTCTGGCCGAGCGCGCGGGCGTGCCGGTCATTCCTGGATATGACGGCGAGGATCAGTCGCTGGAGAAGCTCGTCGCCGAAGCGGACCGCGTCGGCTATCCGCTCCTGCTCAAGCCGTCCGCGGGCGGCGGCGGCAAAGGGATGCGACGCCTCGCGGCCGGAGATCCGCTCGAGCCGGCGATCGCGGCCTCGCGACGAGAAGCGCTCGCCGCCTTTGGTGACGAACGCTTGATCCTCGAGCGTTACCTCGAGCCGGTGCGGCACGTCGAGATCCAGGTCTTCGCCGACAGCCACGGCAGCGTCGTTCATCTCTTCGAGCGCGAGTGCTCGATCCAACGACGGCACCAGAAGATCATCGAGGAGTCGCCGTCGACCGCGCTCGATGCGGCGACGCGCGCGGCGATGGGAGAAGCGGCGGTCGCGCTCACCCGTGCGGTCGGCTATCGAAGCGCGGGGACGATCGAGTTCGTGCTCTCGCCCGATCGATCGTTCCACTTCCTCGAGATGAACACGCGCTTGCAGGTCGAGCATCCGGTGACCGAGGCGCTGACCGGCGTCGATCTCGCGGCGCTTCAATTGCGCGAGGCGATGGGGCACGCGCTTCCCTTCACGCAAGCGGAGCTCTCCGCGCGGGGCCACGCGATCGAGGTGAGGCTCTACGCGGAGGATCCATCGCGCGGCTTTCTTCCGAGCGCGGGACGCGTGCATCTCTGGCGGCCCCCGCAAGGGCCGGGCATCCGCGTCGACAGTGGGATCGAGACGGGCTCCGAGGTGTCGGTGCACTACGATCCGATCCTCGCCAAGATCATCGCGTCGGCGGAGACGCGCGACGCCGCGATCGATCGACTCGACGCGGCGCTGGCGGAAACGCTGCTCTTCGGGCCGGCGTCGAACCTCGAGTTCTTGCGGACGGTGATTCGCCATCCCGCCTTCCGCGCGGGAGAGACCTACACGAACTTCATCGACACGCATCTTCCGAGCGAACCGGAAGCGCGACGACCGAGCGCCGAGGCGTGGGCGCTCGCGGCGTTGGCGGCGGAGTCGGTGCTCGGCGCTGCCGCGGCGTCGGCGCGCGGGCCATCGGAAGCGCAGAGCTCGACGAGCGGCGATCCGCACTCACCCTGGGCGCGCGGCGATCGCTTCCGCCTGGGGCAGGAGGGATAGTGGCCGAGCTTCGCCGATCGACTCGCCGCCTCGAGTGGAACGACGAGGCCGCGAGCATCGAGCTCGAATGGGACGGCACGAGCGCGACCTTTCGCGGCGAGCGCGATGGCATCGTCGACGCGGGCGGCTCGCTCTGCTGGATCGAAGGGGCCGACGGCCTGCTCCGCGTACATTCCGGCGACCAGTCTTCGAAGTGTCACGTGCTTCGCGTGGGCGACTCGATCTGGGTCCACCTCGATGGAACGACCTGGCGCTTTCGGCTCGCGCGGGCAGGGCAGGCGCGACGTCCCGGCGCCGTTCAGGGCAAGGACCCCGAGCTGCGCGCGCCGATGACCGGGACGATTCGCCGGCTCGAGGCGCACTCGGGCGAGCAGGTCTCGCGCGGGCAGGCGTTGATCGCGATCGAGGCGATGAAGATGGAGCATGTGCTGAAGGCGCCGTTCGACGCGACGGTCGAAGCGGTGCTCTGCCGTCAAGGCGAGACGGTCGACCTGGGCGCGGTTCTCCTTCGCCTCGCGCCGATCGAACCCAAAGAGGAAGGCGCATGAGCCTCTCCACGCGCGTTCGCGTGGTCGAGGTTGGTCCGCGCGACGGCCTCCAGAACGAGAGCGCGGCGATCCCGACCGCGACCAAGATCGCGTTCATCGACGCGCTCTCCGCCGCCGGCTTCGCCGAGATCGAGGCGACCTCCTTCGTCGCGCCCGGACGCATCCCGCAGCTGACCGACGCGGAAGAGGTGATGCGCGGCATCACGCGACGCGAGGGCTGCGCCTACACCGCGCTCGTCCCCAACGAACGCGGGCTCGACCGCGCGCTCGCAGCGGGCGTCACGCGCCTAGCCGTCTTCACCGCCGCCTCCGAGAGCTTCAATCGAAAGAACATCGGCGCGACGATCGCGGAATCGATCGAGCGCTTTCGACCTGTGGTCGAGCGCGGACGACGCGAAGGCCTCTCGATCCGCGGCTACATCTCGACCGCCTTCGTCTGTCCGTATGAAGGGCCGATCGATCCGTCGCGCGTGGCCGAGGTCGCAAAGCTTCTCCGGGAGCTCGGCGTCGACGAGATCTCGATCGGCGACACGATCGGCGCGGCGGTCCCTTCGGATGTCGATCGTGTGCTCGACGCGCTTGCGCCGATCCTCCCGTTGGGACAGACGGCGCTCCACCTTCACGACACGCGCGGCACCGCGCTCGCGAATGTGCTTCGTGGGCTCGAGCGCGGTGTCGCGATCTTCGACGCGAGCGCCGGAGGTTTGGGCGGTTGCCCCTACGCGCCGGGAGCCGGCGGAAATCTGGCCACCGAAGATCTCTTATACATGCTGCACGGCCTGGGCATTGAAACGGGGATCGACGTCGCGGCGCTCGATCGCGCTTCCTCCATCATCGAATCGGCACTCGAGACGCAACTGCCGTCGAAGGTGCGTCGCGCCGGCGGAGCACCGCGCCCTAAGTCGCCCGCGTAATGAACGGGCCCCGCGTGCTGGGTGATCTCACGGCTTGACCCGACCCTCGCGGATCAAGGCACAATAGCTTTGCTTCGGGATCCACCAAGACCAGACAACCTAAGGAAGAACCGAATGAATCGGTCGACACTTGCCCGCGCGAGCGCCTGGGCGCTCTGCGCGATGCTGGCGATCAATGCCCGTTCCGAAGCGCAGTGCATTGCCTACCCCGATCATGCTCGGTGGGCAAACTCCGTCCCTCTGAGCTCGTTCCTGGAAGAGATGGTGGTCGCGGGCAACCTTCTCTACGCCGCGGGTCACGACTTTCAGGTCTTCGACATTTCCAATCCGGAGTCACCGGCCCTGTTGGGGACGCTCGACACGCTCGGCGAAACGACGCACATGGCGGTCGACGGCTCGATCGTCTACCTGGCGGACGGTTACGCGGGGCTCGTGGTGGTCGATGTCTCCAATCCCGCTGCTCCCGCGGCCATCGCGACGGTTGACCTCGGGTCCTACGTGACCGATGTCGTCTTACACAACGACTACCTCTACGCGCTCACGCGCGAGGCCGGGCTCAAGGTGATCGACGTCGGCGATCCTTCGGCTCCGCTCGAGGTCGGAACCTGGCCGAGCACGCAGGTCGGGCTTTGCTTGTCCGAGGTGGAGGGCTACCTCTACGTCATCGCGCAGGATGATGTCTGGGCCGAGGCGCATGTGCTCGACATCTCCGCCCGCACCGCGCCGGTGCGCGTCGGGGGCGTGGGAAACCTCTTCCAGGCGGACTACTTCTTCGAAGCGGACGCGACGCGGAACGGCGGCTCGCTCTATCTCTCGCATCCGATCGGAGCGCCCACCGTGCTCGACATCTCGACGCCGCAGTCCCCCATTCGCGTGGGAACATTGCCGACCGGCCCGGCGCGCGACGTGATGGTCGCGGGACAGCATCTCTTCGTCTGCGAATACGAGAACGGCGTCACCGTCCTCGATCTTTCCCAGCCCGCGAGCGCGATCGAGGCGGCGACCCTGGTCGCGGCGGAAAACACCTACTCGACGGCGCTGATCGGAAGCACCCTGTTGGTCGCGAACGGCAACTCGTTCCTCGACGATGGTTGGATCAGCGCCGTCGCGCTCGGCGACTTCGCCGGCCCCGCGCGGGTCGGCGGTCTCGCGCTGGGAGGAATCTGCCTCGGCGTTTCCGTCGCGGACGATCGCGCCTACGTCTCGCACGGCGCATCGGGAGTCACCGTGATCGACGCCGCGAATCCGAGCGCGCTGAGCTTGATCGCGCAGGTCGACACGCCCGGCTCCGCGCGACAGACCGAGATCAGCGGCAACTTTGGCTACGTGGCCGACGGATACAGCGGCCTCGCGGTCCTCGATCTGAATGGCGCTCCTTCGCTGCTCACCTCGCTGCCGACCACCGGCGAGGCGAGATCGGTTCAGGTACGAGGGAGTTGGGCCTATCTCGCCACCGGGACGCAGGGCCTACTCACGGTTGACGTCAGCGTGCCGAGCGCGCCGGTCCCCGTGCTCCAGCAACCGGTCGGTGGCTTGGCGCGCGACCTGTCGATCGAGAACGATCTGGTCGGCGTGGTGAGCTACGCCACCCCGAGCAACCTCGGCCGGCTCGACCTTTTCAACCTCTCGACCCCATCGTCGCCGGTCGCGCTTGGATCGCTGAGCTTCCCCGACCGTGCGCTCGCGATCCAACTCGACGGGGGACGCGCCTACGTGCTCACCGGTGACGCGGCGATCGGGCTCGGCAAGCTTCGCGTGATCGATCTCGCGGACCCCGCCGTTCCGGTCGAGGTGGCGAGCCGTGACCTGCTCGGCTATCCGCAGGCGATCGAGATCGACGAGGGGATCGCCTATGTCACGAGCGCGGAATTCCAGCGTGGCGCGCTGCAGGTCTTCGATCTCTCGGATCCGAACGCGCCCACCTCGATCGGCGACGCCGCCTTCCGCGCCGATCCGCTCGACGTCGCGGTCGACAAGAACTGCGTCTTCGTCGCCAACGCGGAGCTTGGGCTCGTGATTCTCCCCGCTCAGTGTTCGAGCGCATCCGTGCGCGCGGGCCGATCGAACGATGGCTTGGAGCTGACGCTCGCGCCCAACCCGACGAAGGGTCGCCTCTCGCTTCGCCTGATCGATGGGATGAGCGCGGCGGCCGGCGCGATGACGACGACGCGGATCGACATCCTTGACGCGCAGGGACGGCGCGTCCGCGCGCTCACCGAGGTCCCGGCGGGCGGCCTGGTTTGGGATGGCCGGGGGGAACGAAACGAGGCGCTCCCAAGCGGCGTCTACTTCGCGCGCGCGCGGTCTTCGCGAGGAACGATCAGTCGCTCTTTCCGACTCCTGCGGTAATCCGGCACGGCGGAGCGCGATCGAAATCGTCTCGACCAGGTTGCGGGTTCGTCCCGGCGTCTCTACGCTGCCGCGTCCCCTCCACCCGTCAAAAGGAGCGCCATGTCGCACTACTACGACGCGCAGGACCTGCCCAAGTTCGGCCAGATGGCCGAGGGCTCGCCCGCGCTCTGGGAGAAGTTCCTCGCCTGGTACTCGGCCGTGTTCGAGGAGGGCGCACTCTCCGAACGCGAGAAGGCCTTGATCGCGCTCGCGGTCGCGCACGCGGTGCAGTGTCCCTACTGCATCGACGCCTACAGCTCGGCTTGCCTCGAGAAGGGCTCGAACGAGGAGCAGATGACCGAGGCGGTGCACGTGGCGGCGGCGATCCGCGGCGGCGCGAGCCTCGTGCATGGCGTCCAGATGCGGAATCACGTCCACAAGCTGAGCATGTAGCGTGAAGCTCGGTGTGAATCGATGCCCGCGCCGTGGCTGAGCCGACGCTCCACAAGCTGCGCGTTCCGCTCGCCGATCCGAAGGTTCAGCTTGAGCAGCTGCACGGCACTCCGATCAGCCGAAGCTTCGAGCAAGCGACCGAGGCCGCGGGACATCTCCCTCTGCGCGCGGCCAGCGTGTCGATCCTCCAGATCAACGTCGGGCGACGGTGCAATCAGGTCTGCCACCACTGCCACGTCGATGCCGGCCCCGACCGAAGCGAGGTGATGGCGCGGGAGACGATGGGCCTCTGCATCGACGTCCTCGCGCGCACGGACATCGGATGCCTCGACATCACCGGCGGCGCTCCGGAGCTTCATCCCGACTTTCGTTGGCTCGTGACCGAAGCGCGGCGACTTGGGCGTCACGTCATGGATCGATGCAACCTCACGATTCTGCTCCTGCCGAACTACGCCGATCTGCCGGCCTTCCTGTCCGAGCATCGGGTCGAGATCGTCGCGTCGCTCCCCTACTACCAGGCGAAGCAGACCGACGCGCAGCGCGGATCGGGCGTCTTCGAGGATTCGATCGAGGCGCTTCGGAGATTGAACGCGCTCGGCTATGGCGTGGAAGGAAGCGGGCTCGCGCTCAATCTGGTGACCAATCCGGTCGGCGCCTTCCTCCCCGCGAAGCAAGGGCCGCTCGAGGCCGAGTGGCGGCGCGAGCTCCAGCGTCGGCACGGCGTCTCCTTCAATTCGCTCTACACGATCACCAACATGCCGATCAGCCGCTTCCTCGACTTCCTGCTTCGGAGCGGCAACCTCGAGGGCTACATGGAGCGCCTGGTGCAAGCGTTCAACCCGGGCGCGGTCGAAGGGCTGATGTGCCGGAATCTCCTCTCGGTCGGGTACGACGGCCGCCTCTTCGACTGCGACTTTAACCAGATGCTCGACCTTCCGGTCGACCATGGAGCGCCGACGCACATCCGCGATTTCAACCTCGAGCTTCTGGCTCGCCGCACCATCGTGACCGCGCCGCACTGCTTCGGCTGCACCGCCGGCGCCGGTTCCTCCTGCGGCGGCCAGCTCACGAGCTAGGCTTCGAAAAGACCGCTTGCGGGCTCCCGCCTCGCGCCGCTAGTTTGATGATCATCGAATCGATCAAAGCTGATTCCATGAACTACGGAGGCGGGAATGACCGACGGCGCCCGCAAGCGACCGACGAAGGAGAAGCGAACCATGACGCCACGTGACCCCGAAAGCGCCGCCATTCAGGATCCGCCGGCCGACGCCGCACCGCCGCAGCTGAGCGCGGTGGTACAGGGCTTCAAGGCGCTGGCCGATCCGGCGCGGCTTCGACTGCTCGGTCTCTTGGCCGAGCGCGAGCGAAGCGGGCAGGAGCTCGCGTCGCTCCTCGGCCTCTCCGCGCCCACCATCTCGCACCACCTGAAGCTCCTTCGAAGCGCGGGCTTCGTGCA
Source organism: uncultured bacterium (assembly GCA_964652115.1). GTDB lineage: Bacteria > Eisenbacteria > RBG-16-71-46 > CAIMUX01 > CAIMUX01 > JADJQY01. The sequence goes on from CAZZAH010000185.1 coordinate 7,606, forward strand.
TGAGACTCGGCATGCGCCCTTCACCTACTACGCGCTCGACCAGAAGGGCCTGCAAGCCTCGATCGAGCCGGTGGCGAAGCGCGCGCGCGTGCAGGAATTCGCCGCGCCGACGGAGATGGGCTCGGAGATCCGACGCGTGCTCAATGCCTTCTTCGAAGGGCCGCGCTTGAAGAGCATCCCCGCGCAGAGGCGGAAGAAGGAGATCGTCTTCGAGGAGCTGCTGAAGCGGCTGCCGCGAAAGAAGGCCTACAGCGAGGCCGAGCTGTCGCTCTGGCTGAAGGCGATTCACCCGGACTACTGCACCATCCGGCGCGAGTTCTTGATCGGCGGCTACATGATCCGCGAGGAGGGCTTCTTTCGCCTGACCGAGAAGGGGCGCGAGGCAGGCAAGCG
>CAZZAH010000186.1:0-7979 GCA_964652115.1 uncultured bacterium
AGATCCCGCTCGGCCTCGGTCGCACGCGTTGGGATTGGACCCTCCCCTTGGGCAACCCTGCCGACCCGATCGGCGCGGTTCAGGTGACCGGGCTCGAGGTCGACCCGTCTCCCTACCTCGCGCGTCTCCGTCTCGCCTTCTTCGTGCTGGCCGCGCTGGGGCTGTTGCTCGCGATGTGGTTCACGACACGAAGCGGGCGCGAGCTTCAGGAGGGAGCGCGCGCGATGCTCGAGCAGGTCGAAGCGATTGACCGCGGCGTACCGGCGCCGCCGGTCGTGATTCACGGATGGCGGGAGCTCTCGCCGGTGACCCGCGCGCTTCATCAGAGCGCGGCGTCGCTCTACTTGCGGCTACGCGAGCTTTCGCGGCAGCTGGCGCAGCAGGACGCTCTGCTCGCCAGCATGATCGAGAGCGTGGTGGCGGTCGATCGTGAGGGGATGATTCTGCTGCTGAATCCGGCCGCCGGACGCCTCTTCGAGGTCGAGCCCTCCGCGGCGCAGGGACGCTCGCTCCGCGAGATCGCGCGGCAGACCGCGCTTCACCTCTTCGTGCAGCGAGCGCAGGAGAGTCGCGAGGTGATCAGCGAGGAGATCATTCTGCCGGAGGAAGAGGAGCGCTGCCTCCTCGCGCATGGAGCGACGCTGACCACCAGCGAAGGTCAACGCATCGGCGCGCTGATCGTGCTCCACGACATCACGCAGCTCAGGCGCCTGGAGAATCATCGCCGCGAGTTCGTCGCCAACGTCTCGCACGAGCTCAAGACCCCGATCACCTCGATCCGCGGCTTCGTCGAGACCTTGCGTGACGCGCCGCCCGATGATCCGGACGAGCGCCGGCGCTTCCTCGAGATCATCCTACGCCAGGCGGATCGGCTCCACGCGATCATCGAGGACCTGCTCTCCCTCTCGCGGTTGGAGCAGGAGGTGGAGCGCGACCGCGTGGTCACCGAGGAGGTCGCGGCCGCGCCGTTGCTCGAATCGGCGCTCCTCCCCTTCCGCGCGAGGGCACACGAGAAGCGCATCGCGATCACCATCGACTGCGATCCGGCACTGACGCTGAGCGCAAACCCTCGGCTCCTCGAGCAGGCGATCGCGAACCTGATCGACAACGCGATCAAGTACAGCGAGCCCGACACCGCCATCCGGCTTCGGGTCGAGACCACGTCGGCCGAGGCGCGGATCGAGGTGGCCGACCAAGGGCCCGGCATTGAATCGCAGCATTTACCGCGGCTTTTCGAGCGCTTCTATCGGGTGGACAAGGGACGGAGTCGACGCCTGGGAGGCACCGGTCTAGGGCTCGCGATCGTGAAGCACATCGCGCAGGCGCACGGCGGCACCGTTACGGTCGACAGTCAAGTCGGCCGAGGCAGCACCTTCCGAATCCACCTCCCGTTAAGAGACTCTCGGAGTTCTTATCCCGTCTTAACGAATCCCTAACGCTTCATCCCTACCCTCCGGCCTCGGGAGCAGTAAGGAAAACCCTCGCACGAAGAGATGGGCCGCACGAGACCAACCCCGGGGTCCCGGTTCATCCGCTCAAGGATCGAAGTCCACTCGAAAGGAGACTCGTTGTGACCACTCCGGTTCGCATGAGCCTGGTCCTCGCCCTCGCCGTTGCCACCGCGTCGCCCACCCTCTCTCTTGCTTCGGGCGGAAGCGGCGCCTACCAGAAGGTGAGCGGCGTGAGCGGCACCCTCAACTTCATCGGCTCCGACACGCTGAACAACTTGATGACGCTGTGGGGTGAGGCCTTCAGTCGGACCTATCCCAGCGTGAAGGTCCAGGGAGAGGGCAAGGGCTCGAGCACCGCACCGCCCGCCTTGATCGCCGGCACCGCGCAGCTCGGTCCGATGTCCCGGCCGATGAAGTCGAGCGAGCTCGACGAGTTCGAGAAGAAGTTCGGTTACAAGCCGACCGAGATCAAGGTGGCGCTCGACGCGCTGGCGGTCTTCGTCCACAAGGACAATCCGGTGAAGGGCCTGACGGTCGCTCAGCTCGACGCGATCTTCAGCAAGACGCGGAAGGGCGGCTTCCCCACCGACATCACCACCTGGGGGGACGCCGGCGTCACCGGCGCGCTCGCGTCGAAGCCGATCAGCCTCTTTGGACGTAACTCGGCTTCGGGCACCTACGGCTACTTCAAGGAGCACGCGCTCGCCAAGGGCGACTACAAGGATACGGTCAAGGAGTGCCCCGGCTCCGCGTCGGTCGTGCAGGGAGTGGAGAAGGATCCGGCCGGCATCGGCTACAGCGGAATGGGCTACGTGACGAGCGGCGCGCGCGCGCTCCCCCTCGCCGCCGCGGATGGAAAGCCCTTCATCGAGCCGAAGATGGAGATGGTTCTCTCCGGCGACTATCCGCTCAGCCGCTACCTCTACGTCTACGTCAACCGCGCGCCGGGAAAGCCTCTCGATCCGCTGGTGAAGGAGTTCCTCGCCTTCGTCCTCTCCACCGACGGGCAGACGCAGACGGAGAAGGACGGGTTCATCGCGGTGCCCGAGCCGATCGCCAAGTCCGAGCTCGAGAAGTTGAACTGAGCCTCGGATGAGCGCGTCGAGATGGAGGCGAACGGTCGACCGCACCGCCCGAGGAGTGATCTCCTTGGGCGGGCTCACGATCATTGCCTGCATCCTCGGGATGCTCGTCTTCATCGGCGGCGTGACCTGGCCGCTCATCCGACCGACGAAAGTGCATTCGAGCGCGAAGGGCGCGAGCTCTCCAACCGCCGCGCCCCTTCTGCTCGCCGGATGGAATGAATACCGGGAGCTCGCGCTACGCGTCGATCGCGACGGTCGCGCGGAGATCCAGGATTGGACCAAAGCCGGCGCGACCACCACGCAGAGCATCGCGCCGCTGGTGGGCGAGCAGCTCACGGTCGCGACGTTGCTCGATCCGGCAGGCGAACGTTGGTTGATCGGAACGGCGAGCGGCCGCGTCGCGCAGGTCTCGCTCCTCTCTGGAATTTCCTTCAGCGAGAACGGGCGAGCCTATGCGCCCGAGTTGGTCGCGGACTCGAGCCTCGCGATCATCCCCTCGCGCGCTCTTCGCGTGCTCGGAGCGACGCAAATCGAGGATGGCTTCATCGCCGCTGCCTGGGCGGGCGGCGACAGCCTGTCGATCCTCTCCCTGCGCGAGAGCACGAATCTCCTCGGGACCAAACGGCGCGAGATCGAACGCCGCACGCTTCCGCTACCCACCGGGACGACGCCCACGGCGCTCGCGTTCGAATCGGAAGGTGCACGACTCTTCGTCGGAACGGCGGAGGGTCGAGTGCTCGACTACGATCCCGCGGTCGAGTCGGACGCGCCACAGTCGCACGAGGTGTTTGCTCGCGGAGTCACCGCTCTCGCTCTTCTGAACGGCGGGCACTCGCTCGTGATCGGTGGCGCGGGCGGGGAGGTCGAGGTCTGGTTCCGCGCGCATCCGACCGCGGGTGGCTCGGCGGAGTTAGTCCGCGCGCACCGCTTCAAGCCGTTCCGCGCGCCGATCGAGGGGATCGCCCCATCGAAGCGCGATCGTAGCTTCCTCGCCTGGGATTCGCGAGGCGACGCACGCCTCGAATACGCGACCAGCCAGGCGACGCGCGCGCGCTTCAAGCTCGATGGGCCTGCGCCCCACCTTGCCCTCCTCGGCGCGAAGGGTGACGGAATTCTGGCGGCGGACCGAAATGGCGCCGTCCAAACCTTCGACCTCGTGAATCCCCACCCGGAGCTCTCGACCCGAGTGCTGCTGGGAAAGGTGCAGTACGAGGGGACGCTGCAACCCGCCTACGTCTGGCAGTCGACCGGCGCGAGCGATGACTACGAGCCCAAGCTCTCGCTCGTCCCGCTCATCTTCGGAACGTTCAAGGGGGCGTTCTACGCGCTCCTGTTCTCCGTGCCGCTCGCGATTCTCGCCGCGACCTACACCTCGCTCTTCTTGAACGCAAGGCTCCGCGCGATCGTGAAGCCGACGATGGAGATGATGGCGGCGCTCCCGAGTGTGGTGCTCGGCTTCCTCGCCGCGCTCTGGCTGGCGCCGCATCTCGAGCGCGCGCTGCCCGGGCTGCTGCTCCTGCCGTTGGTGTTGACCGCTGCCGTTCTCGGCTTTGGTGCGCTCTACCGGAAACTCCCCGCCTCGGTCACCTCACGCCTTTGGGCCGGGACGGAGATGCTTTGCCTGGTGCTCGTCCTCGCGCTCACCCTGCGCGTCACCTTCACGCTCAATCAAGGCTTGAACGAGCTCTTCCCCGGCGGCTTCGCGTCGTGGCTCTATCAGTCGCTCCACATCCGCTATGACCAGCGGAACGCCCTCGTGATCGGGATCGCGATGGGCATCGCGGTCATCCCGATCGTCTTCACCATCAGCGAGGATTCGATCAACAACGTACCGCGCGCGCTCTGGGCGGGATCGCTCGCCCTCGGCGCGAGCCCATGGCAAACCGCGCTCCGCGTGATGCTCCCCGCCGCCTCGCCCGGCATCTTCTCCGCCGTGATGATCGGCCTCGGTCGAGCGGTGGGCGAGACGATGATCGTGCTGATGGCGACCGGCAACACGCCGATCATGGACTGGCTGCCGTGGAACGGCTTCCGCACCCTCGCGGCCAACATCGCGGTCGAGATTCCGGAAGCGCCGCAAGGAGGCACGCTCTATCGCCTCCTCTTCCTCACCGCGTTGATCCTCTTCGCGCTCACCTTCATCGCCAACACCGCCGCCGAGGTCGTACGTCAGCGCCTCCGCCAGCGGTACAGCCGGTTCTAAGCATGGCCACGAAGCTCGCGGAACGACCGACCGTCCAGGCGAAGCTGAACCGCCGCAACTCACGCGGTTTTTGGAGCAGCGGTGACGCCGGCGTCTGGCTCACCGCCGGCGCGACGGCGCTCTGCCTTCTCCTCATCGTCGGTGTCTTCGGTCTCGTCGTCGCCGGTGGGATGGGGTTCTTCTGGCCGCGCACGCTCTATCAGTTCGAGCTCGCGGACGGTACTACTCTCCTCGGGCAAATCTGGGAGCGCGAGCCGGTGCCGGTCGAGACGAAGGGCACGCACCCGACCTATCGAATCGAGATCCGAGGCGCGAACCGCGACCTCGCGCCCGAGCATGAGTACTTCTGGGTGAACGAGGCCGATATCGCGCGGCGGACGACCCCGGCGGCCGCGCTCGTGATCGAGCGGCTGGAGTACGGCGATGCCTACGGGATCCCTGTCGCGTACCGCACGCCGGCCGGCGAAACCCGAGGCGAGGCGGAGTCGATGGTCGCACTTCGCGCGCGACGTCCATTGGTGCGCGATCTTCAGCGGCAAATCACCTCGATCGAGCGCGGACTCATCACCAAGATCAACGAGCAGCTCGAGTCGGCGAGGCTCGAACAGAAGCGCCTCGGACCTGGCGCCGCCGAGAATGCCGCCTTGTCCGATCGAGTCGGACGCCTCGAAGAGCGCTATCGCTCGGCCGAGGTCGAGCTCGATTCCCTACGCGCACGGCTGGCCGGCGACGCGCTCGTCGTGCGGACGCCGGACGGGACGGAGCATTCCATCGCGGGCGGCGCGATCGTTCGCTTCTACGCGCCCAACGAGCTCAACCTGATCGAACGCGCGCAGGTCTACGCGGACCGCACCTGGGAATTCGTCTCGGGCACGCCGCGCGAAGCCAACACCCAGGGGGGAATTCTCCCCGCGATCTTCGGCACCGTCTTGATGGTGCTCCTGATGACGATCGCGGTGGTGCCGCTTGGCGTGATCGCCGCGCTCTACCTGCGCGAGTACGCCAAGCAGGGCGCGCTCGTTCGCCTGGTGCGGATCGCGGTCAACAACCTGGCGGGCGTGCCGAGCATCGTCTTCGGCATCTTCGGGCTCGGCTTCTTCGTCTACTTCGTCGGCGGCTCGATCGATCGGCTGTTCTTCGCCGATACGCTACCGACGCCGACCTTCGGCACCGGAGGGATCCTCTGGTCGGCACTCACCCTCGCGCTGCTCACGCTTCCCGTTGTGATCGTGGCGACCGAGGAGGGCCTCGCGGCGGTGCCGCACGCGACGCGGGAAGGCTCGCTCGCGCTGGGAGCGACGAAGTGGGAGACGACCTGGCGCGTGGTGCTGCCGGCGGCGTCGCCCGGCATCTTGACCGGAGTGATCCTGGCGATGGCGCGCGCGGCGGGCGAGGTCGCCCCCTTGATGCTGACCGGCGCGGTCAAGATCGCCTCCGACCTTCCGGTCTCGACCGGCTTTCCCTTTCTGCACCTCGAGCGGAAGTTCATGCACCTGGGCTTTCACATCTACGACGTCGGCTTTCAGAGCCCGAACGTCGAGGCGGCGAAGCCGATGGTCTACATGACCACGCTGCTCCTGGTGTTGCTCGTGATCGTGCTCAACGTCATGGCCATGGCTATTCGCAATCGACTGCGGTCGCGGTACCGCTCGTCGAGCTTCTAGCGAACGCGGCTCGCCGCGAGAAGGAGAAGGACCATGCAGGCAACGACCGAGAGTCCGGTCGGGTTAAAGTCAGCCGAGGTCTCGACGCAAGAGCGAGAGGAGTCGCCGCCGATGGCTGAACCCGAACCGCGTGCGCGGTCGCGCGAATTGGAGTCGATCGCCGACTGGACCCCGATCATCTCCCCGATCGAAGGGGCGGTCGCGATCCGCGTCGAAGGGGTGAACTTCTGGTATGGCCACAAGCAGGCGCTGTTCGATGTGAACCTCGCGATTCCGGAGCGACACGTCACCGCGTTCATCGGGCCGAGCGGTTGCGGCAAGAGCACCCTCCTTCGCCTGATCAATCGTTTGAATGATCTGACCGAAGGCGCGCGCTTCGCCGGGCGGATCACGGTCGCGCAGGAGAACATCCACGATCCCTCGGTCGATGTGAACGAGCTCAGACGCAAGGTCGGGATGGTCTTTCAGAAATCGAATCCCTTTCCGAAATCGATCTTCGAGAACGTCGCCTATGGCCTGAGAATCGGCGGGGAGAACCGCAAGGAGGTGCTCGCCGGGCGGGTCGAGTCGTGCCTCCGTCGGGTCGGACTGTGGAACGAGGTCTCCGATCGCGTGCAAGACAGCGCGCTGGATCTGTCGGGCGGACAGCAGCAGCGCCTTTGCATCGCGCGCGCGATCGCGGTCGAGCCTGAGGTGATCCTGATGGACGAGCCCTGCTCGGCCCTCGATCCGATCGCCACCGGCCGCATCGAGGATCTGATCGAGGAGCTCAAGCGCGACTACACCATCGTGATCGTGACCCACAACCTGCAGCAGGCATCAAGGGTCAGCGATCACACCGCCTTCCTCTGGATGGGGAAGGTGGCGGAGTACGCTCCCACGACCGAGCTCTTTACCACGCCTCGACTCAAGCTGACCGAGGACTACATCACGGGCCGGTTCGGTTGATCTAGCCGGTTGACCTAGAGAAGGACTCGGCTCAAGACAGGCACGGGGGTGCGGATGGCGAAGCATTTGGAACGCGACATCGAGCGACTGAAGCTCAATCTTTTGAGCTTGGGCGCCATGGTCGAGGAGAGCGTCTATCGCGCGGTCCAGGCGATCGAGCGCGCGGACGCGATCTCGGCCCGTCGCGTGATCGAAGAGGACAACGCGATCGACCAGCGCGAGCTGGAGGTCGAAGAGGATTGCCTCAAGATCCTGGCGCTCCACCAACCGGTCGCGTCCGATCTTCGCTTCATCGTCGCGGTCCTCAAGATCGACAACGATCTCGAGCGGATCGGCGACCTCGCGGTCAACCTGGCCGAGCGGGCCGTACTCCTCTCCAAGAGCGAGCGGATCCGGAGCCCCTTCGATCTCTCGGGCATGGCGGTCAAGGCGCAATCGATGCTCCGGCGGAGCCTCGATGCCTTCGTCAACCTGAACGCCGCCGGAGCGCGCGAGGTCTGCGCCTCCGACGACGAGGTAGACGACATCAATCGGCAGATGTATGCCCTCGTTCTCTCCTCGATCAAGGAGCGGCCGGAGCACGCGGAGAGCCTGGTCCACTTCCTGACCGCATCGCGCCTGCTCGAAC
>CAZZAH010000187.1:0-2192 GCA_964652115.1 uncultured bacterium
GTGAGCTCGGTCGAGTCCTGGTTCTTCTCGTCCTTCGGCTGGAAGGTGCCGATGCCGACGCGATCCTTCTCGGAGAGGATGAGCCGGTGAACCTTGATGTGCGAGAGGAGAGCGGTCCAGTCGCCGTCATAGCGGCGGATCAGCTCGTCGAAGTTTCTCCGGCAGAAGGGGCAGAGGTTTCCCTCGACGTAGATCTCCTGGCCGCAGACGTTCGAGAGCTCGGTCTGAAACGCGTTCCGAAGCTCCGGCGGCACGAGGTGGAGCGGCTCCTCGTGCATCGGGCAATCTTCCCAGCGATCCTCGGCTTTATCCATCCGCCAGGAGAAGGTGTAGAGCGCGCCTTCGCGCGTGCGGCTGTATTGCTCGATGCCCTTCTTGAGCAAGCGAGCGATGGTCGACTTGCAACTTCCGACCGGGCCGTGCAGCAGAAGCACGCGCTTCTCGGGCCCGTAATGCTGCGCGGCCGCCTTGAAGAAGGCGACCATCTTCATCAGCGGTACTTCGAGGCCGAAGATGCCGTCCTGTCCGTTGTCGATCGGGTCGTCGAAGAAGCGGTAGCGATTGATCTTCTTCTTGAACTCGACGTACTCCTCCACCCCGTGGGAGAGGATCATGTCGTAGATCCGCTGGAACGCGGTCCGCGTCACCTCGGGATGCTCGATGACCAGCTGCACGTAGTCTTCGAAGCTTCCGCTCCAGTTGAGCTCCTGGAAGAGTTCCCGCTGCTGGCGGCTGCGCACAAACTCGGTGGGATCGAATCTCGACGCCATTGGGGTTCCGTCCTCCTTGTCCGGGGCCTCGCTCCCCGGCTGACTCCGCGCGAACCGTGCCGGCTCGCGCCACTGCTCCCTGCCTTTAGTTTTGCAATCGCTCCACCGAAGAGCAACGGGAGTTTCCCAACCGATCGCCCGCTTCTCTCTCTGACCTTCCCTGGAGTATCGGCCGGATCGGCGCTTCCTGTAGCGTCGGCGCTGGAAGCCGCCCGCCGGTCGCTCCCGCCTGCGCGCTGTGCTACCTTGCTCCCTTGTCCGCTCTCGCTCCCAAGGAGGTCCTTCCGATGTGCCCGACGTCTGACCCGCGTGGACCGGCGTGGAACCATCCCCTTCCGCTCGACGGGGAAGACCGGCACGAAGGCGACCTAAGGCCGAAGTCCTTGGCCGAGTTCGTGGGGCAGGAGCAGCTGCGCGAGAACCTCTCGATCCAGGTCGCGGCGGCCAAGATGCGTGGCGAGACGCTCGATCACCTTCTCCTCACCGGGCCGCCCGGCTTGGGCAAGACCTCCCTCGCGTTGCTCCTCGCGCGCGAGATGGACGCGGAGATCAAGTCGACGAGCGGGCCGGTGCTCGATCGGCCCTACGATCTGGCCGGCATCCTGACCTCGTTGCCGCGGGGCGGCATCCTCTTCATCGACGAGATCCACCGCCTGAACCGCTCGGTCGAGGAGTACCTCTACCAGGCGATGGAGGACTTCCGGCTCGACATCCTGCTCGATCGCGGGCCGAACGCGCGCAGTGTGCAGATCTCGCTCGAGCGCTTCACCCTTGTCGGCGCGACCACGCGCGCCGGGCTTCTGACCAGCCCGCTCCGCTCGCGCTTCGGATGGATCGGACGCGTCGACTTCTACGGCGCCGACGAGATCGCGCGGATCCTCGCTCGAAGCGCGCGCCTCCTGGGGGTCGAAATCGACGGCGCCTCCTTGAACGAGATCGCGAGCCGGAGCCGTGGCACCCCGCGCATCGCGAACCGCGTGCTGCGCCGGGTGCGCGACTACGCATTGGTGCGCGGCGATGGCGAGGTCTCGCTCGGTCGCGCGCGTGAGGCGCTCGAGCTCTTGAACATCGACGCGCTCGGCCTCGACGAGATGGATCGGCGGCTGCTCGAGGCGATCATCCATCGATTCTCCGGCGGGCCGGTCGGGCTCTCGACCCTGGCCGCGAGCGTCGGCGAGGAAGCGGATACGTTGGAGGAAGTGCACGAGCCCTTCCTCGTCCAACAGGGTCTGCTGCAGCGAACCCGGCTCGGCCGGATGGCGACGCCCGGCGCGTATCGCGCCCTTGGGCTGGCCGCGCCGCACGGCACGCAGGAGACGCTCCTCTGAGCGATGCTTCGTCGACCACGCCTCCCGATTGGTTGGCGGCCTACGACTACGAGCTTCCCCCGGATCGCATCGCCAAGGAGCCGGCGGAGCCGCG
>CAZZAH010000187.1:2292-7915 GCA_964652115.1 uncultured bacterium
TGGGAGGTGGCCAGTGGCGCCTCGCTCCGATCGACACGACGATGGAAGCGCTGATGGCAAGCGCGGGGCACATCCCGCTTCCGCCGTATCTCGGGCGTGAGGATCGCCCCGAAGATCGTGCGTGGTACCAGACGGTCTTCGCGCGCGAAGGGGGAGCGGTGGCCGCACCGACCGCGGGGCTCCACTTCACCGATCGCTTGTTGGCCGAGCTCGATGCGGTCGGCGTTCAGCGAGCGTCGATCCTGCTCCACGTCGGACCGGGGACGTTTCTGCCGGTGCGCGCGGACTCGGAGGCCGGCCACCGCGTGCTTCCCGAGCGCTATCGCGTGAGCGCGGAGGCGGCGGAGCGCATCGCCTCGACCCGCGCGCGCGGAGGTCGAGTCATCGCGGTGGGAACGACCACCGTTCGCGCCCTCGAATCGTCGGCGAAGGCAAGCGGCCGCGTCGAAGCCGGCGAAGGATGGACCGACCTCACGATCCTGCCGGGCTTCCGCTTTCGCGCGATCGATGCGCTGCTGACGAACTTTCACCTTCCCCGCTCGAGCCTCCTCCTGCTGGTCTCGGCGTTGGCGGGACGAGAGCGTGTGCTCGAGGCCTATCGCGCGGCGCTCGACGCGGGCTTTCGCTTCTACAGCTATGGCGACGCGATGCTGGTCTGGTGACGATGGAGGCGAAGGTGGATACGAGTGTCGACGGCGTGAACGGAGGCTTCGATCTCCTCGCGCGCGACGCGACGACACGCGCGCGTCGCGGCCGCCTGCATCTCTCGCGCGGCACGATCGAAACGCCGGCCTTCATGCCGGTCGGAACCCAAGCCACGGTCAAGACGCTCACGCCCGAAGAGGTGCGCTCGACCGGCGCGCAGATCCTCCTCGGCAACACCTATCATCTCTATCTGAGGCCTGGGCACGAGCGGATCCGTCGATTCGGCGGCCTGCATCGCTTCATGGCGTGGGACGGGCCGATCCTGACCGACTCGGGCGGCTATCAGGTCTTCTCGCTCGCGCGGCTGAACAAGGTGCGCGAGGACGGCGTCGCCTTTCAATCGCACCTCGACGGCTCGCGGCACTTCTTCGATCCGGCGCTCGCGACGCGCATTCAGCTCGCGCTCGGCTCCGACATCCTGATGGCGTTCGACACGCTCACCCCTTATCCGAGCGACTACGCGCGAGCCAGAGACGACATGGAGCGAACGACCGCGTGGGCTCGCGCCTGCGCCGACGTCTGGCGCGCGGAGCGAAGCGATCCCGCACGCGTGCCCGAGGGAGGCGAGGCCCGAAGCCATCTCTTCGGCATCGTGCAGGGCGGGCTCTATCCCGACCTCCGGCGCGAGTCGGCCGAGCAGCTCGTCGCGCTCGATCTGCCGGGCTACGCCATCGGCGGGCTCGCGGTAGGCGAGCCGATGGAGGAGTGCATGCGCGTTCTCGCGGAGACCGAGCCCGCGCTCCCGATCGAGAAACCGCGCTACCTCATGGGAGTCGGCCGTCCGGAGGACATCCTGGAAGCGGTCGAGCGCGGCGTCGACCTCTTCGATTGCGTGCTGCCGACCCGGAACGCGCGGAAGGGGAGCGTCTTCACCTCGCGCGGCAAGCTCGTCATCAAGAACGCGGGCTACGCCGAGGATCCGCGCCCGCTCGATCCGGATTGCGAGTGCGCCACCTGCCGGACCTTCTCGCGCGCCTATCTGCGCCACCTCTTTGCCGCGGGAGAGATCTTGGGGCTTCGTCTGGCCACGCTCCACAGCCTCCACTACTATCAGTCGCTCGTACGCGGCATCCGCGACGCCATCGCGTCGGGCCGCTTCGTCGAGTGGAAGCGCGAAACGCTCGCGCGCTTGGCCCAGGGACCGGAGTGAGGGATGCTCCGCGACCCTCGAATGGAAGGAGACCATTGTTCATGATGATTCGATCGAGAGAGCTGGCCACGATCGCGGCCGCGATGATGCTCGGCGCCTTGCCGGCCGCCGCTCAGAACGCGAGCCCCGCGCCGGGCGCGCCGCCGGTCTACATGCAGTTTCTCCCCTTTGTCCTGATCTTCGCGATCTTCTACTTCCTGATCATCCGCCCGAGCCAGAAGAAGATGAAGGACACGCAGAAGATGCTCTCCGGTCTGAAGAAGGGCGACCGCGTCCTCACTCAGGGCGGCTTCTTCGGCGTGGTCGTCGGCATCAAGGACGAGGTCGTGACCTTGAAGATGGGCGACGCTCAGGTCGAGTGCCAGAAGAGCGCGGTCACCTCGATCGTCTCGCGGGAGTAGCGTGCGCGTCCTCTTTCTCGGCACGCCGGAGTTCGCGGCGATCGTGCTCTCGCGGGTGCTCGCGAGCCGGCATCAGGTGGCGGGGCTGGTGTGCCAGCCGAGCCGACCGAGCGGTCGCGGCCTGAGCATCGAAGATCCGCCCGCGGCGCGCGTGGCGAAGGAGGCGGGGCTCTCCGTATTCCAGCCGCAGAAGCTCCTCGTGCCGGAGACGCTCGACGCGCTTCGCGCCTTCGAAGCTGACCTCTTCGTGACCGCCGCCTACGGGCGGATCTTGAAGCGCGCGTGGCTCGACCTTCCGCCGCGCGGATGCTGGAACGTGCATGGCAGCATCCTGCCGCGGCATCGAGGCGCGTCGCCGGTCGCGGCGGCGATCCTCGCCGGTGACGCGTGGACCGGCATCTCGATCTTTCAGATGGATGAGGGAATGGACACCGGCGCGCTCTTGTCCGAGTCGATGACGCCGATCGAGCCCCGAGAGACGACCGGAGACCTGATGCTGCGCTTGGCCCAACTCGGCGGCGAGCTTCTCGTCGACACCTTGGATCGCGCCGAGCGAGGCGAGCTCGAACCGACCCCACAGCCGAACATCGGCATCACGTACGCGGGGATGATGGAGAAGAGCGACGGGCTGCTCCACTTCCACCATCCGGTCGAGCAGGTCGACCGTTGGATTCGCGCGATGACGCCTTGGCCCGGCGCGTTCGCGTTCGTTGAAGGGCAGCGGCTGCGCGTGCATCGCGCCCGTCCGCTCGATCGGATGCCGCGTGAGGCGGCGCCCGGGACGCTCCTCTCGCCGCCGGAAGGCGTGGCCGTCGCTTGCGCGCCCGGGCTCCTCTTGCTCGAAGAGGTGCAGCTCGACGGCAGGAAGCGGCAAGGCGCGCTCGATTGGTGGCGCGGCGCGCGGCTGAAGGCGGGAACGCGGCTCGATGCCCATCCCTGAGCCTAGGCCATCGTCGCAGGCGGTCGATCCGGTGCGAGAGGCGGCGCTCCGCATCCTGGTCGAGTCGGAGCGCGACGGGCAGCCGAGCAAGGGACCGCTCGAGCGCGCGGAGGCACAGCTCGCGCGCGAGGACGATCGCGCACTGCTCCACAGTCTGGTCTTGGAGACCTTCCGTCATCGAGCACGGCTCGATGCACTGCTCGATCAGTGGCTCGCGCCGCGCCGCGTCGACGACCTGCCGCCGTGGATTCGCGGCACGCTGCGTCTGGGCCTCTGCCAGCTCGTGGCGCATACGCGGATCGCGCCGCACGCCGCGGTCGACACGAGCGTGTCGTTGGCGCGGCGGCATGGACATCGCGGAACGGTCGGCCTGGTGAACGCGGTGCTGCGCCGCGCGACGCGTGAGGGGCGCGCGCGTTGGGACGCGCTCGACGCCGGCGGTGACGCGATCGATCTCCTCGCGCGGCGCTATTCGGTGCCGGAATGGATCGCGCGCCGATGGGTCGATCGATGGGGGAGCGACCGCGCGGAGCGGGCGCTCGCGCACAGCGCCGGCCGGCCTGACTACTGGCTCCGTCTTTCGCCTCGCGCGGCGGCTTCCGCGGAGGTATCAGGCTCGCTCGACCTCGCCTCGTTCGGGGCGCGTGATTGGATTCCGGGCGCAATGCGCGTTCCCGCCGGCAGTCGACCGGCCGATCGACCCGAATTCCGGCAAGGCCTCTACTCGATCCAAGACGGCAGCGCGATCCTCGTCGGCTTGCTCGCGCCGCAGGTGCGCGGGCGCGTGCTCGATCTCTGCGCCGCGCCCGGCACGAAGACCGGCCATCTGTGGGAGCGCGCCGAGCCCGACGCACGGATCGTAGCGCTCGATCGCTCGGCCGAGCGGATCAAGCTCGTGGGGGAAGGCCTTCGGCGGCTCGGCGCGACCGGGGTCGACCTGATCGCGGCCGATGGTCGAATGCTTCCGTTGCGTGGGGGATTCGACGGCATCCTGATCGACGCGCCCTGCTCGAATCTCGGGGTGCTTCGGCGTCGGGTCGACGCGCGCTGGCGGACGGAGGAATCGTCGATCGCGCCCTTGGCCAAGGCACAGGCGGAGCTTCTTTCCGCCGCCGCCTCTCGGCTCCACCCGGGCGGATGGCTCGTCTATAGTGTTTGCACCACGGAACCGGAGGAGACGACCGAGCAACGCGATCGATTCCTCGCCGCGAACGAAGATTTCCGGCCGCTGCCCTTACCGAGCTTTCTGCCGGCGGGGGCGCGAGGTCGCGAGGGGGAATTGGTCCTCGTTCCTGGTGAGCAGGGGACGGACGGCGGCTATGCCTTCGTGGTCGAGTGCGCGACGCATCGGCCGGCCCGAAATTCGGAGGAGCGCGTGAATGAACGATAGGATCGAACCGCAGCGCTCGGTTCGCCTCGGGCTCTCGGGCGATCGCTGGCGACGTCCGCTCGGCGCGACCCTCTCGCCGTTTCGTCGACGCGTCCGTTCCGCTCTCCTCGCGTTGGTCGGCTTCGTCATCGGTTGCGCTCTGTTCGACCGGCTGCTCATGCCGCGCATGGTGCGCCTCGGCGATGAGGTCGAGGTGCCTGAGGTGACCGGCCTTTCGCTCGACGAGGCGAAGAAGAAGCTCGATGCCTCGGATCTCAAGGCCGACGCCGCGCCCGGCCGCTACAGCAGTGAAATTCCGCGCGGTCAGGTGCTGCTCTCGCTGCCGCAGGCCGGGAGTCGAGTGAAGCGACATCGCCAGATCGAGCTGACGCAGAGCCTGGGCGCGGTCGATCGCCGCATCCCGAATCTCCTGAGCGCGACCGTGCGGATGGCGCGCATCCAACTCCAAGAGATGGGGGTCCGAAGCGGCTCGATCGTCTACGCCGCGACCGACGAGATGAGCCCTGATCAGGTGATGGCGATGTCGCCCGACGCCGGGTCCGAGGTCGCGGGCGACGAGGCGGTGTCGTTCCTCGTTTCGAAGCCGGAGAAGAAGCGACCGTTCGTGCTGCCGAATCTGCGCGGCCTGAAGGAAGACGAGGCCACGACCTGGCTTCGCGCCAACGGATTCAACGTGTCGTTCAGCGAGGAGAGCGGCGCGGGCCAAGGTTGGTATGTGGTGGCGACCGATCCTCCGACCGGCGGAATGATCTGGACCGGAAGCACCGTGCGACTTACGACCGACACGGCGGAGCTCTTCCCCGAGAACGGCGGCGACTTTCCTCCCAACGCCACGCCCAGCCCGAGAAACGATCAGCCGAGGCAGCCATGACCTCGCGCGCGCGGATGCACTCGCTCCGCGGCCCCGCGCGCGTGCTTCCGTCGATCCTCTCGGCCGACTTCGCGGCGCTCGGCGCGTCGATCGAGCCGGTCGAGCGAGCGGGGGCGGAGGTGCTTCACCTCGACGTGATGGACGGCCACTTCGTGCCGAACATCAC
>CAZZAH010000188.1:0-7909 GCA_964652115.1 uncultured bacterium
GTTCGAGGACAGCGCGGCGGCGGCCTTGCCCTTCGGCGTCTACGAGCATGATCGGGTCACCGGCGAGGAGATCCGGCTCCTCCCCTTGCTCTACTCCGGAGGCGGCACCATCAGTGTCTTCGACCTCACGGGGTCACTCGATCCCTGGAGCGGCGAGCAGGGGAGCGACATCCTCCACGTCACGCGCGGCGACTACGCGGGCTTCCTGGCCGACTTCCGCGACAACGGCGAGATCGATGGCGACTGGTACCAGGAGGAGCTCTTCGCGCGGATGATCTTCGCGCACGGCTTGCCCGCGAACGGCACGGTGATCCAGTTCACGCCGAACTACATCGGAATGTGGATGGGCTCGGGCTTCGACGGAGCGGTGCCGCTCTACTGGCCGCCGTTCACGACGCCTCTGCCCTGCGGCGCGTCGCCCGTCTTCGACGTTTTTCGCGATGGCGTCTTCATTGCCACGACCGACCGGACCGACTACCTCGACGTCGATGGCTTGACCAACGGCCAGGGCTACAGCTATCGCCTCCGCACGCGGGCGGGCGGGACCGGCTTCGTATCCGAGCTGTCGGCGCCGATGCGCTCGATTCCACAGGCGGGAGGTTCGTCGACCACCGCGCGGCACTCACTTCTTCCTCCGACGATCGACGGTGAGGTCGGCGAGTTCGAGTGGGCCTGGGCGCAGTGGGTTGATGCCGGATCGGCCGCGAGCGAGTACACGCATAAGGTCGGCCTGATGAACGATGCCGACGCACTCTACCTCGCGGCAAAGGTCGACGGAGGACTAACCACCGAGATCCGCCTCTACCTCGACATCAACGGCAACGGCGTCTACGACGGGTTCGAAGGCGTGATCATCTGCGAAGAGGGAGCGACGCGCTTCGAGCAGCTCGCGGGCGTCTATCCGAACGTCGAGGTCGTGCAGACGATCGCCGATCCTGCATGGGTCGTCGCGGCCACCGCGGACCACGAGGCGGAGATGCGGGTCGACCTCGTTAGCGGGCCACTGGCCGATCGGCCGTCGAGCAATCTCGTTCCGCTCTTCTACTACGGTCCATACGGCGGAGGAGTCTATCCCTACGGTCCGCCGCAGGTCATCGCGCAAGCGCCGCGCCTCTTCGCCGACGTGACCCTCGCGGCGCCGCAGGGGCCACCGGCCATCTCGCTCCTGCCTCCGGTCGACTCGCGTGGGGACCGCGTCGTGCGCGCGAAGCTCGCAGGGGCCGGCGAATCGCTGGTGTGCCGCTACCATCGCGAAGGCGCGCCTTGGATCCATCTGCCGATGACGGAGAGCCTCCCCGGAGAATTCGAGGCGACGCTTCCCGCGACGACCTCGCCGCTCACCTACGTCATCGCGCTCTCGACCCTGACCGGCGTGATCGAGGAGTCTGCCCCGATCACGCTTCAGCCCCTGGTGCCCGCCGCGGTCGAGGAGGTCTCGCGGAGCTTCTCGGTCGAGAACCCGGCACGAGGGAGCGCCGCCTTCCGTTTCACGCTGCCGAGCGCGGGCCCGGCCTCGATCACCGTCTTCGACGTCGGCGGTCGCTCCGTGCGCTCCCTACTCGATGGTGACGTGATGACGGCGGGCGCGCACGAGGCGCGCTGGGATCTGACCGATGACCGAGGCCACGCGGTGCCGACCGGGAGCTACTACTGCCGCGTGTGGAGCGAATCCTTCAACTCGGTGCAGCGGGTGACCGTCCTGCGGTAGTCGGAGCTCGAGCTCCATTGCTTCGGCGGCGAGCGCGGCGTTAGGCTCCGCGCTCGCCGCACTCATTTGGGGGAGGAGAGATGAAGTTGAATCGATGGAGCTGCCTCGTATTCGCCCTCGCGCTCTTCGCTCCGGCGAGCGTGGAAGCCCGCCCACTCGAGCCGACGCTCGCGCGCGCGTCAACGAGCTCAGGCGCTGTCGTCGCCTACGACCCGATCGTCGCCACCTTCTCGATCGCCGCGTGCGACACCTCCGCGGGCATCTGGGGCGTGGCGGTCGCCTCGAAGTTCTTCTCCGTCGGCTCGGTCGTCCCTTGGACGACCGCGGGTGGCGCGGTCGCCACGCAGGCGCAGGCAAACACGACCTTCGGCCCGCGCGGGCTCGATCACCTCGCGCGTGGCCTGACCGCGCAGGAAGCGCTCGACGTGATGATCCGCGGCGACGAGAACCGCAGCCACCGCCAGGTCGGCATCGTCGATTCGAACGGTAACGCCGCCACCTACACCGGCGCCGAGTGTCAAAACTGGGCCGGCGGCAAGAGCGGCTTTGGTTACGCCTGCCAAGGCAACATCCTCACCGGCCCGGAGGTGGTCGACGCGATGGCGAAGGCCTTCGAATCGACGCCGGGCTACCTCGGCGATCGCATGCTCGCGGCGCTCGATGCCGGGGACGCGGCCGGCGGTGACAGTCGCGGCCGGCAGTCGGCGGCGATTCAACTCTCGAAGGCGGGCGCCGGCTACGGCGGGGGCAACAACCTTCTCTGCGACCTGCGCGTCGACGATCACGCCCAGCCCTTCCAGGAGCTCCATCGCCTCTACACCCTCTGGAAGCCGAACATGCTCATCCTCGAAGGCTATCGCCTGGTCGAGGAAGGGAAGTTTGACGAGGCGATCAAGGGCGGGGAAGAGGCGGCCAAGCTCGACCCCGATTCGGGACAGCCCTACTATCACCTCGCCTGCTACTATGCGCGATCGGGCAACGCCGAACAGGCGATGCACTACCTCGGCTGGGCGATCCAGCTCGACGCGAAGCTCAAGACGCAAGCGGCAACCGACACCGATCTCGCCCCGCTCCGCACGCGCGAGGACTGGAAGCGCGTCGTCGGTTCTTAAGCCGCCAACAGAGGAGCCTGCATGACCGAGCCTGTGAAGCAGGAAACCGGCGTGCTCCGCTTCGGGCACAGCCCCGATCCGGATGACGCCTACATGTTCTACGGCTTCTCGACCGGCGCGGTCGAGGTGGAGCTAAAGGCCGCGGGTGGAACGACGCGGCGCTATCGAGTGGAGCATCTGCTCGAGGACATCCAATCGCTGAACGAGCGCGCGATGAGCGGCGAGCTCGAGATCACCGCCATCTCCGCGCACGCCTATCCCTACGTCGCGGACAAGTACCTCGTCATGCGGACCGGCGTGTCGATGGGCGATGGCTATGGCCCCCTGATCGTGACGCGGAAGGAATGCGCGCTCTCCGATCTCCGCGGCGCGCGCATCGCGGTGCCCGGGCTCCTCACCACCGCGAGTCTCGCGCTCAAGTTCTTCCTCGACTCGTTCAAGCCGGTCATCACGCCGTTCGATCAGATCCTGGAAGCGGTGCGTGACGGCAAGGTGGAAGCGGGCGTCGTGATCCACGAAGGGCAGCTCACCTTCGAGCGCGAAGGGCTTCATCGCGTGGCCGATCTAGGCGCGCTCTGGAAGGCGGACACGGGCCTGCCGCTGCCGCTCGGGGTCGATGTGGTCCGCCGCGATCTCGGTGCCGACTTGGGCGTCGCCTGCTCGCGCGCGCTGCGTGCGTCGATCGAGTACGCGAACGAGCACCGCACCGAGGCGATGCGCTACGCGCTCAACTACGGTCGCGGGCTTGATGAAGGCCTCGGCGATCGCTTCGTCGGCATGTACGTCAACGACTGGACGCTCGACATGGGAGAGAAGGGCCGCCTGGCGCTGACCACGCTGCTCGATCGCGCCGCCGATCAGGGCTGGGTGCCGCGCCTGAAGGACGATCTCCTGCTCGTCTAGCGCCCGCGGCGTGTCGATAAGGAGAGGGCGCAGATCGAAGAAGGCGTGCCCGAAGCTGGAATCGGCACGTCGCGTTGTGCCAAACTTCACCGGTTCCGGCCCAGAGCAATTAGGCCCTTCCCGCCAAAGAAAAGGAGCGATTCGTGAGTACGACCGCGTCGATTTCAATGCACCCCTTCGCCGCCGCCCGCGAGGCGGGACGCGTTCCCTGGAAGGTGAAGGACCTCGCGCTGGCCGAGCTGGGGCGTCACGAAATCCGCCTGGCCGAGCAGGAGATGCCGGGGCTGATGGCCATCCGCGGCGAGTATGCCGGCAAGAAGCCGCTCGCCGGCGCGCGCATCATGGGCTCGCTCCACATGACGATTCAGACCGCGGTCCTGATCGAGACCCTGGTCGACCTCGGTGCCGACGTGCGCTGGGTCTCGTGCAACATCTTCTCGACCCAGGATCACGCGGCCTCCGCGGTCGTGGTCGGTCGTAAGGGCACGGTCGAGAATCCGCAGGGCACACCGGTCTTCGCGTGGAAGGGGGAGACCCTCGAGGAGTACTGGTGGTGCACCGAGCAGGCGCTGATGTGGCCCGACGGCGCCGGCCCGAACATGCTGCTCGACGACGGCGGTGACGCCACGCTGCTCGTTCACCTCGGCACCGATTGCGAGAAGTCGAGCAAGGTGCCGGAGTTCAACGCGGCGAACGACTCCGAAGAGTACGGCGTGATCCTTGGCCTTCTCCGCGATCAACTGAAGAAGAGCCCGGGTCGTTGGACCAAGGTCGGCGCCGACATCCGCGGCGTGACCGAGGAGACGACGACCGGCGTCCATCGCCTCTATCAGCGGCAGGAGGCGGGCACGCTCCTCTTCCCGGCGATCAACGTCAACGACTCGGTGACGAAGTCGAAGTTCGACAACCTCTATGGCTGCCGGCACTCGATCGTCGACGGGCTCAACCGCGCGACCGACGTCATGCTCGCGGGCAAGGTGGCGGTCGTGATGGGCTACGGCGACGTCGGCAAGGGCTGCGCGCAGGCGCTCCACGGCCAGGGCGCGCGCGTCGTCATCACCGAGATCGATCCGATCTGCGCGCTGCAGGCCGCGATGGCCGGCTTCCAGGTCACGACCCTCGACGACGTGCTGGAGACGGCCGACATCTTCATCACCGCGACCGGCAACAAGGACATCGTGACCGCGGCGCACATGCAGCGGATGAAGGACAAGGCGATCCTCGGCAACATCGGCCACTTCGACAACGAGATCGACATGGCGGGTCTGAAGAAGGTGCCGGGGGTGAAGCACGTCAACATCAAGCCGCAGTTCGACGAGTGGGTCTTCGCCGATGGGCACTCGATCCTGATCCTGGCCGAGGGCCGCTTGCTCAACTTGGGCTGCGCGACCGGCCACCCGAGCTTCGTCATGTCGGCCAGCTTCACCAATCAGGTGCTGGCGCAGATCGAGCTCTTCAACAACACCAAGAGCTACGAGAAGAAGGTCTACACTCTGCCCAAGGTCCTGGATGAGAAGGTGGCGCGCCTCCATCTCGCCAAGCTCGGCGTGAAGCTGACCGAGCTCTCGAAGGATCAGGCCGACTACCTCGGCGTGCCGGTCAACGGTCCGTACAAGCCGGACCTCTACCGGTACTAGGCGAGGATTCGGAATGAGCACGTGAAAATTGGGAGGCCCGGGCAACCGGGCCTCTTCGTTGGATCCGGTCCTCACGATCACTCGACGGTCGGTCGAAGCAGGAAGGCCCGCTACGCGGATCCAACGTCGATACGGCCGAAGGCGCTGACGCAGGAGAGAAGGGAGAAGCCGCATGTCCGTGGAGCGATCGAGCTGGCTTCGTCTCGTCTATGTGATGGCTGGTCATCTTTGCGTCGCGATCGGCCTCATCGCCATCGTGGTGCCGCTCCTTCCGACGACCCCGTTTGTTCTCCTCGCGGTCGCGAGCTACTCGCGCGGGTCGGATCGCTTCCACGACTGGCTGCTCCACCGTTCGTGGTTCGCCTCGCACCTCCGGAACATGCGCGAGAAACGAGGCGTGAGCGTGGAGCTCAAGATCTCCACCATCGGGATCTCGCTGCTCGGATGGTTCGGCTCGTTCTTCTTTCTCGTGCCGAAGGGGTGGGGGCAGATCCTGACCTCGGTGATCACGCTTACGATCGTGATCGCGGTGCTGCGTCAGCCGACGCGGCGCGGCTGAGGCCTCACGCCGTCGGCGGCGTGAAGACCATCGTCACCTGCGAACCGTAGATCGGGAAGTCGACCGTGCAGCGATAGCCGCGGAGATCTTCCGGCTTCCAACCCAGCTTCTCGGTCGCGAGGCGAAGGATCTCGGCATAGCGCGGCACGTTGGCGGCGCGGAAGCGATCGACGCCGAGGCCGAGTGGACGGATCGACTCCTCGAGCGGCAGACGATCGAGGTCGCGTCCCGGATCGTTGACCGACGCGACCCCCTCGAGCACCGTGTCGTAGACCACGAGGCTCGGCTCGCTCCCGGGATAGACATCGCGATGGACGAGCGCGTCGAAGACGAGCCGCACCGCCGGCGTCGTCACCTCGGCGAAGAAGTAGGCCTTCCGTTCCGCGCCCACGGGCACGCGGCTCTCGAGCTCCGAGAGGTTCACCTCCGCGAAGACGAGATCGCTCGAGACGTTGGGACCGAAGCCGTGATCGGCGAGGGTGTAGCGCACGACCTCGCCTGCCTCATGCACCTCGAGCTCCGGTGGCGGCACCGAGCAGAAGGCGTCGAGCCTGAGGCCGCGGAGATCATCGACCGCCGCGCCGCTCAGCGTGATCGGCGCACGCGGCGCGCCCGGCCCGGCGATACGGCGTGAGGTCAATCGAACGCGCGTGCCCGGACGATGCCGCTTCAGGCCGAACATGCCGAAGATCCACGCCACGTCGAGGCGGCCCGCATCGGCCGAAGGATGCAGCAGCACGGTCGCGAGGGAGGTCTCGACCGACGCGCCGATCAGCTGGCTCATCGCGCGGAAGGCCGACTGCTTTCGACGAAGCTGAAACTCACGCCGCGCGTCGGGAAGCCACGCGCTCAGCATCGCGTCGAGTGCGCTTCGATCGCCCGCCTCCGCGCGAATCAGATGATCGAAGCGCTCGACCGCCTTGCGCGCGCGGCCCGCGGTGGCGGTGGGCGCCCCCGCGCGGCCCGCGCTCTGAACCACGCGTCGAAGAGGCGCGGGGCCCGGCGCCACGTGAATCACGGCCAACGGCTCGCTCGCGCGCAGCGTTTTGAAGACGCGCGTGGCGAGCACCTTGTCGATCGCGAGGAGCTGCGCAAGCTCGCCGGGTCCGCGAGGCGGGCCGGGGAGCGAGTCGACCAACTCCTTCAAAGCCGCGCCGAGCTCGGCCCCGACCTCGACGATCTGGTGCTCGAGCTCGCGCGTCCGCGCCTCGACCGACGCGGCCTTCATCGACGCTCCCTCGATCGCGGCCATCGAATGCCTAGCGCTGGTAGATGCGCTTGACGTTGCCCCAGCTCGACTCCACCACCGGCACCGGGTCGCCCTGGTAGTCCATCGCGATGTTGTCCACGCCCACGTTCCACTGCTGGAAGATGGCAAACATGCAGGGCGGAAGCCACGAGATCTCGACCCGGTCGACGTTGGTGATGACGTCGTTCCAGTCGACGCCCGGACGGAAGACCGAGCAGTCCTCGAGCCAACCGCCGCTCCATCCCGCCGGCACCGGATCGCTCGATAGGCTCGGGACGTCGATGGCGAAGTGGACCCAACCGTCGCCCTGCTCGGGCGCGAAGGGGCCGACGAGGTAGGCGTAGTCGTCGTCGCTGATGTCGTCCGGCGTGCCGTGCGTGTTGCGCAGGGTGAGCGTGACGTTGAAGCCGTCGCCGGTGGGGAAGTCGGTGTGAAGCGTGTTGAGGTCGAAGCTGATCGCGCTCACCGCCGCGGCACGGTAGTCGCCGACGAAGGGGGTGCCGTTGCCCGGCGCGGTCATGACCGACGGTGCGAAGGTGTCGTAGACCGGCTGATGGAGCCAGCCACCCGGATTACCGCCGCTGCCTTCCAGGATGTCGCCTCCTTGGAGGAAGGCCCAGCCGGCGGCGTTGTTGCCGCCCTCGAAGTCGTCGGTGAAGGTGGCGGCGTTGGCGGTCACGGCGCCGAGCAGCGCGAGGCCGGCGAGAATAACGGTGCGGTGCATGGGTGCTCCTTCCGCGA
>CAZZAH010000189.1:0-7905 GCA_964652115.1 uncultured bacterium
GCTCATGCTCATAGGAGCGGTCGAGGTGGCGCTTCGGCTCGCGGCGGGACTTTGGTCGACCGCGCATGGGGCGGCCGCGCCGCATTGGTGGTCCGACGCACCCTTCGCCTACGGCTTGAGCTGGTGGCTCGGCGCGAAGCTCGCGGAAGATCACGCGGAGGGGCGCGCGACCGCGCAGGGTCCGGTGCGCTTCTGGATCTGGCTCGCGCTGGCGATCGGCGCCTACTTCGTTCGGCCGGCAGCGGCTTTTGTCTTTCTCTTCGGTGCGCTCGCGGCGCGGTCTGGCATCGCGTGGCTCCTCTCGCGGACGCATGCGCGGAGGTCCGCGGAGCCGCGCGCGTGGGCTCCGCTCTTGCGTCATCTGCGGTGGGTGGGAGCGATCAGCTACAGCGCCTATCTAATCCATCAGCCGTTACTGCAGGCGGTGCCATGGGCGCTGCGTCGTTTCTTCGGGCCGGTCGAACCGAGCGTGGTGCTTGCCGCGTCCTTCGCCTGCTGGGCGCCGATGCTGCTTCTCGCGTGGCTCTTCTGTCGGGCGGTGGAGCGGCCGAGTCAGCGCGTCGCGCGTCGCGTCGCGGCCGCGCTTCGCTAGCGCGCCTCGGGCGCGTGATCAGAGCTCGAGCCAGGTGCCGAGCTTTCGTACCACCGCCTCCTGGCGGAAGTAATTGCAGTGGTGCACCACGTCGTTTCGCGGGAAGTACCTGATGCGCGACGCCGGCAGCGTGTGGTCGGTCCAGAGCGTGCCCATCGAGGCGGTGTCGACCACGAGGTCGTTCGCGCCGTCGAAGATCGAATCGGACACCAGGTCGAGCACGCGCGTGCCCCCCTTGGCGAAGATCCTCCAGAATTTCCACCATGGCTCGTCCGCCGGTTCGAACTCCGAGAGCACGGCATAGCTTCGTTCGGCGAGGGCGGGGCGCTCCACGCGCAGGCGATCGAGCTCCACGTTGTTGCTGATGCGGGATTGCCCCATCAAGCCGGGGATCATCGCGATGCCCGCATCCGCCAACGGCGCGCGGCCTCCGGCGGAAAGGATGGAGGCGACGACCTGCATCAACCCCGTCGCCACCGCGAGAAGAGGCACCGCCGCCGCGCCCAACCCAAGCACGGTTTGACAGACTCGCGCGAGATTGGCGAGGTGATCGAGTGACTCGCGCAGTTGACGCGGCGCCGCGAGGCTCGTGCCCGCGAGCGGCGTTCCGACGAAGATCAACTTGCCGTACTTCCGCGTGCGGCCGACCTCCTGTGCCCACCAACGCGCGACCAATCCGCCGCGGCTGTGCGCGATCACGTCGATCTCGGCCGCGGTGTCGCCGATCGCACGATCGAGGTCGATCGCGTTCAGCACGGGGCTGACCGAAAGGGTCGGATGATCGAAGGCGAGGACGTGGTCGTATCGCTTGGCGCAACCCTCGAGGAAGCTCGTCCCCGAGGCGCTCGCACGAAGATCGTCGATCAGCGCCTCGCTTCGGCTGAAGGTGCCGTGCACGAGGACGAGCACGCGCTTGGCCTTGATAAGGCTCGGCGCCGGCATGAGCCGGTCGCCGTCGATGCGCCGAAGGCCGCTGTTCGCGTTGAGCTTTCGATCGAGCCGGCGAAGAAAGGTCGCGATGTCGTTCGGTTCGAGCGGCGCGATCGGGAGCGAGGTCAGGACCGAGCCGCCCATTGCCTCGCGGAGTCCGCGGCGCCGCCGTCTTCCGGAGAGGCTCGGCGAGGCGTCGGCGATCTCCCAACGCAGCACGCCGTCCGAGTCGATCAGCTTGAGCAGGAGCTCCGGCGAGGTGATCGAGGCAGCGCCTCGCCGGCGGCGCATCGCGAGGGTCGTGGTGGGTCGCGCCGAGCTTCTCGTGGTCGCCTCGGGTCCTACGATCGAGAGAAGCTCCTCAAACGTCGCGGCGCCGGCGAGGTTGCTCCGGTCGCGCGCTTCGCTCATGAGCGCACCACGCCGATCGGGAGCGGCGTGACCCCTTCGGTCCTTGCCTTGACGACGTCGATCATCGAGTGAAAGTCCGACTCCTGCGCGAAATTCGCGGAGCCCTCCTCGCAGGCGGCGTGAAAGCTCGCGCGCTCGGTCAGGAGCGTCGCCTCGAGCGGCACCAGGATCCCATGCTCGAGGAGATCGCGCAGCAGTCGGTAGCTTCCGCGCGGCAGAAGCCACGGCACGCGAGGGCCCTGGGTAAGGCCGCGCGTATCGACATGCTCGAGTCCTCGCGTCCGCTCGACGTAGCCTTCCTCTTCCTCCTCGCGCGGGCTGAAGAAGCGGCGATGCGCGTCTTCATCGCGCCAGTAGCCGGCACACGCATGCCCGTTGAAGAGGAAGAGGACCGGGAAGATCCCGATGTACTCGAGGCAGGCGGCAAGGAGCAGCGAGAGATCGATGCAGGTGCCGCGACGCGCGCGAAGGATCTCGCTCGGCGAGCGCAGGCGTTGCGAGGTCCAGGCGTAGGTCGGCGGAGGATTGACGTAGCCGAGGCCGTGCTGACGCGAGATCGCGCTCCAGATCGCCTGCACCTGCGCGTGCACCGCGCGGAACGACGCGGGCGCGGCGCGATCGACGCTCTGGTATCCGTCAAAGCCGGCGGAGGGATCGTCGGCCAGCGTGTTGAGGTGCGGTTGCGCCTCCTCGAGGATCGATTCGATCGCCGGATCGCGCGGCAATACGAAGGACGGCAGCCAATGGCGATCACGCTCATCGTCGGTCCATTCATCCATCGGGCGCAGGGTGACGCGGAGCGTGTCGCGGAAGATCTCGTGCGGCCCCCAGGAAACGCGGACGAACATCGAGCTCCGCAGCGGCTCGGGCGAGAGCGGACCGCTGGCCCAGGTGAGCGGCAAGTGCACCTTCGGCGCGAGGTCGGCGTGATCGTGCGTGAGATCGAGGGTGCTGCGATAGGCGTAGCGGTTCGTGCCGACGACCAGCTCGACCTCGACCCCGACCTGACAGAGCACGACGTCGCTCTCGGCCCGGCTCATCAGACGGAAGCGCTCGAAGATCGGCTTGTGGTTGTGGAGCAGTGAGTAGTTGATCCCCTCGAGGCGCGTCACCTCGACGTCGATCAGCTGCCTCGCCTCGAGCAACGACGCGGGCGCGGCCATCAGCGTCTTCTCTTTCGATCGCGCTTCGGTCGACTTCGTGCTCGCCTTCGTGGTCGTGGGGACGAGGCTCGACGCGCTCCAGAGCACGATGCCGGTCCCACGGAGCTCGTCCGGCTGACTCGCGAGCGCGGACCACGCGCGGCGGAAGGCCTCGAGCGTATCGCCCGGTCCGTTCCACTTCTCGTAGAAGACGGCGAAGAAGAACTCGGCCAGTCGATCATCGAGGTCGTCTTGCACGCCGATCGCCGCGCCCACCCCGGCCGCGACCGACAACGCGGCGACGCGCGAAGCCGAGTTCCACAGGTTGAACGTGACCAACTCGGGGCTCGGGGCGGATCTCCCTCCCGGGGCGAGCAACTCCATCATCTGAAGCGCGGAGGAGACGGCGTAACCCTTCGACGCATCGGGCGGCTCGGTCGAAGGGCAGCGAAGGAGGTAGCCGTCGACGCCGTTGTCCTCCTCGTTGAGGAGCTCGAGCCCTTGGTGCACGTCGAAGCCGGTGAGGTGGACCACGCCTGGCCCCAGGCGCTCGATCGTTTCGCGGAGCTCGCTCGCGCTCGGATCGAGGAGGCGTGTGAGCGAAGGCTCGAAGCGACGCGCGATCATCGCGGCTTCGGCGTCGAACTCGTAGCGGGAGCGCAGATCGCCCGGGGCGCTCTCGACGTAGAGCGCGTGGAGATCGGAGCGCGCGGTCGATCGCGCGAGCTTGGGGGTACCCGCGTTCAGCCATCGAAGCACGGTGAGCTGCGTGCCGCGTCGCCGGCCGCGCGTCGCCGTGCTCAGCACGAACTCCCAGGGGAAGATGCGCGCCTCCCAGCCGATCTCCTCCGCGACGTAGGGGATCTCCACCTCGACCAAGCCGGCTGCCGCGATGAGGTCGAGCTCGGCCGCGTCGAGCCCAAGCTCGCGCAAGGTGCGTCGGCAGCGCTCTTCCTGATCGCGCTCCACGCTTTCGTTCCCGAGCCAACGCTGGCGGATGCGAACCACGTAGCTCCAGCGGATCGCCTCGCGGGCGAGGCTCAGGGGCGCTCTGCGCGTGATCGGGGCCGCGCCGAGCGGGCGAAAGGTAAGGTCGTAGCCGCTCCCGGTCGGACGCTTCTTCGATCGCGGCGCGACGCGCGCCTGGGCCGGCTTGGGCTTGCCGCCACGTTGCGCGCGTGGGCTGACTCCCTTCGCCCCGGACTTACGCACTTCGCGCACGCTTCCTCCTGTTCGGCCTACTTCAGCAGACTTCGCAGCGCTTCCTCGGAGAACCCGACGAGGAGCGTCTTCCCCTTGCGGATGAGCGGCGCGCGGAATCCGCCGGTCGGGCCGCGAAGATGATCGAGCGTTGCCTCCTTGGCCGCGAGGGAGAGGATCGACTTCCCCTTGGCCACCAGGACCGTGTCGACCGAGGCGATGAGCGCGCGAGCGTCGGCGTCGGTCATCGGCGCGCGCCCCGAGCTTCGAGTTTCCGTGACCGAGATTTCGCCGGCATCGAGGACCGCACGGGTCTTCTTGCAGCTCACTCAGCCAGGCCGGTGGTAGTAGAAGTCGAGCTTCGGCATGGAGCCTCCCTTGCTGATGCGCGGGCGCAGGATCGCCGATCGGGAAGAACGACGCAAGGCGGCGGGACGAAGAAAGCGCTTCCGAAGCCTCGAGTCTTTATCGTAAATTGTCGATGAACGATCAGGAGGGGAGATGCCGACCAAACAGAAGCGTGCGCCGATCACCTCGGCCGATCGCGAGCTGGCCGAGCTGGCCAAGGCGCTCGGCCACCCCGCTCGAGTGGCGCTCTTTCGCCTCTTGCTCGAGCGCGGCGAGTGCATCTGCGGTGAGCTGGTGAGCGAATTGCCGCTCGCCCAGGCCACCGTCTCGCAGCACCTCAAGGTGCTCAAGCAATCCGGCCTCGTTCGCGGAGACGTGGACGGGCCGCGCGTCTGCTACTGCGCCGATCCCGATCGGCTGAAGCGATTCACCAAGCTCCTCGGCGCGCTGTCCGCTCTCTGAGCGGGTAGGCGCTGTGAGCTCCGCCCAGGAGGTCTTCCGATGTCCGAGCCCAAGTCGTTACCGATCGTCGAGGCGTCCTCGTGTTGTTCGCCTGCCCCTAAGGCCGCCGAGTCGAGCTGCTGCTCAACCGAGGCCAGCGCATCCTCCTGTTGCGGCGGAGGCGCGAAGGGCGAAGTGCACGCCGCGAGTGAAACGAGCGCGGCGATCGACTCCACCAGCGATGTGAGGGCGATCGTGCGCGAGCGCTACGGCGCCGTCGCTCAAGGCCGTTCCGAAGTGGCCGGCTGCTGCGCGGGCCCGGTCGACGCGACCGCCGCCATGCTCGCCAATGGCTACTCCGAGGCGGATGCCGCGAACATTCCCGAGGGATCGAATCTCGGGCTCGGCTGCGGCAACCCGATCGCCTTCGCCGCGATTCTGCCCGGCGAAACGGTGCTCGATCTCGGCTCCGGCGCGGGCATCGACTGCTTCCTCGCCGCGCGCGAGGTTGGACCGACCGGCCACGTGATCGGCATCGATATGACGGCCGCCATGATCGAACGGGCTCGCGCGAACGCCAGGAAGATCGAGGTCAGCAACGTCGAGTTCCGCCTGGGCGAGATCGAGCATCTGCCGGTGGCGGACCGAAGCGTCGATGTCGTGATCTCGAACTGCGTGGTGAACCTCTCGCCCGACAAGCCGCAGGTTTTTCGCGACGCCTTTCGCGCGCTTCGGCCGGGCGGCCGCATGTTGGTGAGCGACCTCGTGCTCACGCGGGACCTGAACGAGGAAGCGCGACGGAACGTGGCGCTCTACGTCGGCTGCGTCGCGGGGGCGGAGCGCCGCGAGGCCTATCTCGCGCAGATGGAGGCAGCCGGGTTCGTCGAGGTCGAGGTCGTGAACGCGACGCAGTACACCATCGGCGTCGATCAACTCGAGGCGGGAAGCATGGAACGCGAGGCCTTCGATGCGGTGGTTTCTATCAAGGTGCGTGCGCGGAAGCCGTAGCGTCGCGAGCTTCGCGTTGATCGCCTCGCTCGGCGTCGCGACGACGAGCGCGGCGCAAACCTCGACCGTGCCCGGCGCGATCGAGATCGAGGCGACCCAGGTCGCGGCCGGCATTCAATGGTGGATCGCCGGCGACTCGGATCAAGATTGCGCCGTGTCGACCAGCTTCCGCGCCCTGGCGAGTCCCAGTTGGCGCGGAGGCGAGCCGCTCCTTCGCGTCGAGCCGGGATCGTTCAATCCGCACAACGTCGATCCGGGGAATCTGCTCGCGGGGAGCCTCTTCGATCTCGAGCCCGACACGAGCTACCTCGTTCGCCTCGTGCTGCTCGATTCCGACGGCGGCGCGAAGGACACCACCCTGACCTTCACGACGAGAGCGTGGCCGTCGGTGCCGGCGAACGCACGCGTCCGGTACGTCATGCCCGGAAGCGGCGGGGGCACCGGAACACAGGCGAATCCGTTTCGCGGCATTCGCGCGGCCGACGCGGCGGCACTACCGGGGGATCTCTTCCTGCTCACGGCCGGTGTGTACTCCGACTCGCTCGACCTTCACGCGAGTGGCACGCAGGCCGCGCCGATCGTCTGGCGCAGCGCGGAACGACAAGGCGCGATCATTGACGGCGGGCACTTGCCCTACAGCCTGCTTGAGCTCCAGGGGAATCACGACCTTCAATTCCGCGGGCTTACCTTGCGGAATCCCGGCTCGCGCTGCGTGCTCGCGAGCGGCACGCGGAACATCGCGGTGATCGACTGCCGGATCGACTTCTCGAGCCTCTCGGGCCGCGAGATGTTCGGCCTCGACTTCCGCGAAGCGCACCACGAGAACGTCTTCGTCTCCGGCAACGAGATCGTGGGGCCGCTCGACTGGGAGGACGGCCGAAACGAAGATCACTACGGCGTGATCCTGATCGGGACCGGGCATGTCGTCCGCTACAACCGGATCCACGGCGTTTACGACGCGGTTTCGATCGGCGGCGATCGCGACAGCGTGATCACGTCGAACTGCGATGTCTACGGCAACGAGCTCTTCGATTGCACCGACGACGGTGTCGAGCTCGACGGATCGCGCCACAACATCCGCTGCTTCGACAACCGAGTCACCAACGTGCTGACCGGATTCAGCTGCCAGCCGGTCTATGGCGGTCCGGTCTACATGCTGCGGAACGTGGTGTACAACTGGCAGCTCAAACCGCTCAAGTTTCACACCTATCCCACCGGCCTGATCGTGGTGAACAACAGCCTGCTCGGCGCCGATCCGAGGGGTTTCGGTGGCGGCGAGTGGCGACGCGCGATCCTCCGAAACAATCTGATCCTCGGCGGCAGCCACGCCAACGAGAGCGGACAGCCGATCGCGATCGACACGCGTGGGCTTCGCGCCGATTTCGACTACGACGGCTGGTACCAGTTCGATCCGGCGCGCTTCGCTCGCTTCAACAACGTGAGCTACGCCACCCTCGCCGCCTTT
This sequence comes from uncultured bacterium, assembly GCA_964652115.1. Classification (GTDB taxonomy): domain Bacteria; phylum Eisenbacteria; class RBG-16-71-46; order CAIMUX01; family CAIMUX01; genus JADJQY01. The sequence goes on from CAZZAH010000189.1 coordinate 7,538, forward strand.
CGCACCGGCACCGCGATGGAGCTCCACGGACGCCTCGTCGACTACAGCGTCTTCGTGGACGCCGAAGAGCCGACCCTAGGCCCGTACCAGGGCGTGCCGACCTTCTTCCCGCCTTACGCGCCGGGCGAAGCGGATGTGACCTTGAAGCCCGGCGCAACCGCGATCGATGCCGGCCTCGCGCTCGCGAACCTGAATGATGGGTGGCTGGGAAGCGCGCCCGACCTCGGCGCGTATGAGATGGGGCGCCCGCTTCCGAGCTATGGTCCAGCGGCCGACCCCGTGAGCGCACTGTGGCAGGCCTCGCCTTCGACGGGGCCTCGCGCCACGATCGAGCTGCGCGCCTTTCCATCACCTGCCACGCGACGGCT
>CAZZAH010000190.1:0-7894 GCA_964652115.1 uncultured bacterium
ACCCCCGACACGATCGCGGATGGTCTCCGCACGCGTTACCTGGGCGAGCGCAACTTCGCGGTCATTCATCGCGGGGTGGAGGACATCGTGACCGTGACCGAAGCGGAGATTCTCGAGGCGGTGAGGTGGCTTTGGCTCCGGATGAAACTACTGGTGGAGCCGAGCGGGGCGGTGCCGTTGGCGGCGATCCTGGCGGGCAAGCTCGATCTGCGGGGTCGGCGCGCGGGAGTGATTCTGAGCGGGGGAAACGCCGATCCGGCGGCGCTCGCCCCGCTCTTCAATTCCTAGATCGCTCGATCAGTTGTAGAGCGACTTGACCTTGCCCCAACTGCCTCGGCCGACGCGGATCGGCGAGTCCGGCACTCCGGAGGTGTCGATCGCGCGCGCGCGGATTCCGATGCCGAGCGCATAGCTGTTCTCCCAGACCGAGGAGACCGGCTGCCAGCCCGCAGGCTCGTAACCGATGCCGCCGATGATGTTGGTCATCGGGGTGGCGCCGATCGGTGCGGTCTGATCGACCGCGACGAACCAGCCATTCGTGGCGCCAGGCCACTCTCCCCAGATGCCGGCCCAGAAGACTCCGGACTGAAAGCTGTCTCCAACCACCGCGACCGTGTGGCGGCTGATCGAAGGCCAGAATCCGACGGGGCCGAGAGCCACGCCGAGCTCCATGTAGCGCACGGAACCGGGTTGCCCGAGGTGGTCGTTCCAGATGTAGACGTCAGCCAGTTGATCGCTGTAAAACCCGACCTGCGTGAGGTCGAACACGAGCGCGCACACCTCCAGTGGTCCGGCGAACCGTTCGGCAAACGCTCCCCAGTAGGGTGCCGCTTGTCCGGCCGCCTTCCAGGTCACGGCGTTTTCGTATCCGCCATCGGAGTGAAGGATGAGCGGTGCGCAGTCGGACTCGGTCGAAGGGGTCACGATGCCGACGCCGACGCCGACCGAGGCGGCCGGTTCGTCCGCGGCTCGCGCCGCCGCTCCGGTCAGGGACACGAGCAACGCGGCACACAACAGCGTTCTGATCATGGGTCCTCCTGTCTACCCGTTTGGTTGTGGCGCGACGATGGTGGCCGGTTCGCGGGGATCGATCAACCGAAACCTCGCCGACGCCGGAAAAATCAGGCCCGCGCTCGTTGCTTGACGCCGCGATCGATGCCAACAAGAATCCGCGCGTGACCACCACCGAGAATCTTCGGACCGAGGCGCTGCCTCTCGTTCTTCTCCTCTGCGGTGGCCTCGGCACTCGACTGCGTGATGTCGACGCGCGACCGAAGGCGATCGTGCCGGTTGCCGGCCGGCCGTTCGGCGCCTATCTGCTCCGGCTCCTCCGCGTGCAAGGGTTCGAGCGCGTGCACTTTCTCCTCGGCGTTGGTGCGGACGCGGTGAGCGATGCCTTGCCCGAGCTCGCGCGACTCTCCGGCTTCGCGGAGGCGGCTCTGTCCTCGACCACAGAGCCGTCGCCGCTCGGAACCGGAGGGGCGCTCGCGCACGCGATCGATTCGGCCGAGCAGCTCAACCTGATTCTGAACGCGGACAGCTTCGCCGAGGTCGACTACGTCGCGATGGTTCGACAGCATCGTGCCGAAGCGCGACCGGGAGAGGCGAGCCTGCTCGCCCTCTCGGTGGAGGATCGAGGCGACTACGGTTCGCTCGAGCTCTCCGAAGATTCCCACGTGCTCGGCTTCCACGAGAAGGGCGAGCGCGGCCCGGGATGGGTCAACGGCGGCGCGTACCTGCTCGACCTTCGCACCATGACGGAGCTGCCCGTGGGGAAGAGCAGCCTCGAGCTTGACCTCTTTCCTCGCCTGGCGCGAGAAACCCGGCTGCGCGGATTCCGCGCCCAGGGGTTCTTCCGCGACATCGGCACGCCCGATCGCCTCGCGGCCGCGCAGCTCGAGCTCCCAGCGGTCGCCGAGCGTCTCGGCATCCCTCGCAACTAAACAAGTCCCTCGGAGCGGTCGATCCCTTGGCGGGGCCGGCTTCGGCCGCAACACTTACCTCTTGGGGCCGGGAGGACTTTCGTGAGCGCGATGCCCGCGATGAAGCATCAAGATGGAATGCGCCAAGCGCTCGAATCACAGATCGAATCGGGGACGCTCGAGCTGCCCCTCTTGCCTGACGCCGTGATGCAGATCCTAAGCCTCTGCAATTCGCCCGACTCGAGTGCCTCGGCCCTTTCGGCCGCGCTCCATCGGGATCCCGCGCTCGCGGGGCACATCATTCGGGTGACGAACTCGCCCGCCTACTATCCGGGAACGCCGATCGTTTCCTTGCAGCAGGCGATCGGTCGACTTGGCCAACGCACCATCGCGGAGATCGCGGTCGGGATCTCGGTCAAGGGCTCGGTCATGAACCTGCCCGCGTTCGGCGTGGAGATGGCGCTCTTGTGGAAGCACGCGGCGGCGGCGGGTGCCTGGTCGCGCGAGATTGCGCGGCAGAGACGACGACCGGTCGATGCGGCGCTCCTCTGTGGCTTGCTGCAAAACGTCGGCGTGCCGGTGATCCTGAAGGCGCTCGCGGCGCTCGAGCGGCAGCTCGCGTGTCATCTCCCGAAGGCCGAGGCGCTGAGCCTGGCCGATGAGTACCACACCGAGGTCGGCGCGCAGCTCGCGCGTCGCTGGTCGCTCCCTTCGGTCGTGACCGAGGCGATCCTTCATCATCACGACTACGCGGAGCAGAAGCAGAAGGCGGATGAGGCGCGGATGGTGGCGCTCTCCGACTTCCTCGCCGCGCAAACGACCGAGGGGATCGACGACGTCGCGATCCTGGGCGCGCACTCCGCTTTCGCCGAGCTCAACCTCTATCCCGACGATGTGGCGGAGCTCTTGGCCAAGGGCCCGGAGGTGGCGCGCTTCGTGGAGACGATGCAGTGAGCGGAGCCCAGAACCACCCGGCGGTTCCGGGCTACGATTTCGTCATCATCGGCTCCGGTCCCGCGGGACAGAAGGCCGCGGTGCAAGCGGCGAAGGCGGGACGTCGCGTCCTCGTGGTCGAGCAGGACCGCAGCGTCGGCGGCATCTGCGTTCATCGCGGAACGATTCCGAGCAAGGCGCTCCGCGAAACCACCGTCATCCGCCGCCGCTTCCAAGATCGCGAAGCACGCGCCGCCAACGCAGGCCCCGCGGAAGGCACGCAGCTCCAGGACCTGATGGATCGCGTCGATGACGTGATCGAAGCCTACGTCGGCACCATGGCGCGTCAGCTCGAAACGCATGGCGTAGAGGTCGCGCATGGTCGTGGTCGCTTCGCCTCCGAGCACGAGATCGAGATCATGACCCCGCGCGGCGACACGCGACGCGTGCGCGGCGAGGTCATCGTGATCGCGGCCGGCTCCAAGCCGCGCCGACCGGACAACGTGCCGCTCGATCATGAGCACATCCTGGACAGCGATTCGATCCTCTCGATGACCTACCTGCCGGCGTCGCTCATCGTGCTCGGCGGCGGCGTGATCGCGTCGGAATATGCGTCAATCTTCGCCGCGCTCGGCGTTCCTGTGGCGATGATCGATCGCGCGCCGCGACCGCTCTCCTTCGTCGATGCCGAGCTGACCGACCGCTTTCTCGCGCGCTTTCAGGCGCACGGCGGCGTCTACTACGGCAACGACAGCGCGGCCGAGGTGGCGTGGAACGGCTTCGACGCGGTGGTGGTGCGGACACAGTCGGGTCGCGAGCTCAAGGCGGAGAAGCTCTTCTGCGCGCTTGGTCGACAGGCCGCGGTCGATCGATTGGGCATCGATGTCGTGGGCCTGGCGCCCGATCCGCGGGGGCATCTCGCGGTCAATGCGCATTGCCAGACGAGCGTGTCGCACATCTACGCGGTCGGCGACGTGATCGGGCCACCGTCGCTCGCGTCCTCATCCGCGGAGCAGGGGCGTCGCGCGGTGCTGCACGCGCTCGGGTTGCCCGAAGCCGCGCCGCCGCACTTGATCCCCGCCGGCATCTATTCGATCCCCGAGATGGCCTCGGTCGGGCTGACCGAAGAGGAAGCGCGAAAGCAGCACGGGGATGTGCTGGTGGGACGCGCGGAGTTCTCGGAGCTCGCGCGCGCGCAGATCTCGGGCGAGACCGACGGCCTGCTCAAGTTGGTGGCCGACCCGAGCGGGCAGACGCTGCTCGGCGTCCACATCGTCGGCGAGGGTTCGACCGAGCTCGTCCACGTGGGGCAGATGGCGCTTCTGATGGGCGGCGGGATCGAGATCTTCCTCGAGAACATCTTCAACTTCCCGACGCTGGCCGAGGGCTATCGCCTCGCGGCGCTCGAGATCGCGGAGGCGGTGGCGGCGCGGAGCAATCGCGTCGCTTGATCGCTCCCGCTATCCTCTTCGCCGACGTCCTTTGCCGCAACCTCACTCCGTCTGTCCATTGATAAACTTCTATTAAGATCCTAAATGACTGTATTCGCGCCACGACAAGCGCCACTCTCTTCGCGAGGGGTGGCCTCCACTTGCTCCTCGCGTCGAACGGGCCTCCTCTCGACGCCGCGACGAGGGACCGATGCAACGAGCCGCGTTCGTGCGCTCCGGTCCAAGAGACTCGACAACGATCTCGCACGCCCGCCTCCGGCCCGCGCCCGAGCATCGTTCACCTGCCGCAATAGGAGAAAGACATGCAACGGAAACGCGCCCAGTGCATCGTCATGGTCGCCATGCTCTGTCTAGGAGCAACCAAGCTTCACGCTCAGGCCGTGCTCGATCGAGGGCTTCTTTCGGGAGACTCCGCGATCGAAACCATGACCAGCACCCAGCAGAATCAAGCGGTCGCCAAGGGCGGCGACCAGTACCTCGTCGCCTGGTCCGACCTGCGCGGCGCATCCGCCGGGGACGGCTCGAATCAAAGCGCGAGCGACGTCTTCGGTATCCGCCTCGATGCCGATGGGAATCGAATCGACCCGGTCCCCTTCGTGATCGCCGGCGGGATGGGGAATCAGAGAGATCCCCAGATCGCCTGGAACGGCGAGGCCTGGCTGGTGCTCTTCACCTCGCAGGATCCGGTGGCCGGGTACTACGAAGACCGTTTGCGGGCAGTGCGTGTGTCGGCCGCGGGAATCGTGCTCGACGCGACGCCGATCGTCTTTCCTCCGACTGAGTTCACCCCGAACACCATCGGCCTCCAGCTCGCGGGGCAAGGAGGGCAGTGGATGATCACGCGCTGCCTCTACCACTCCGACGGGTACGGCACCTATCTCGCGGGGGAGCGCATCGGGAGCGACGGAACGCTCCTCGATGCCAATCCGATTCTCCTCCTCGACTGGGTGTATGGCGGCACCGAGCTGCTCGGCGCCAACGGGGAATACCTGGCGGCGGGACCCGACTGGAACAACAGCACGGTCACGAAGGCGCAGAGGATCGGATCAAATGGGCAGTTGATCGGAGCCCCGTTCAACCTACCGAGCCCCAACTTGGCGACGAGCGGTTCCGAGTACTACGTCGTCTGGATCAAGGACTATGTCAACCTAGTCGGCTCACGGGTGACCCTGAACGGGACGCTGTTGACGCCGAACGGCACTCCGATCGTCACCAACTTCTCGCAGTACACCCACTCCACGGTCGCGCACGACGGAACGCAGTGGTGGGTCGAGTGGGGAGTTTCGGACCTGCTGCGCACCGTCCGGATCAGCAACGGCGGAACGGTGCTCGATCCGAACGGCGGCGTGCTCCTGCCGATCACGATCGGCGGCAACGTGAACACCGCGTACAACACGCAGCTCGTCGGTCGAACCGGCGGTGGCGTCCACCTCCTGTGGTACGACCTCAGGGTCGCGCTCGGCTATGACACCAACGTCTTTCTGCTTCCCATCAGCGCGGCCAACGAGGCCGGCACGGAGCGCGCACTGTCGATCGGAACTCATAGCCAGCGGACCCCGGACCTAGCTGCCGGGCCTGGCGGCGAGGTCGCGTTGGCTTTCGTGAGCGAGGCCGCAAATGCGGATCGCGTGCTCCTCTCCTTCCTGGACTCGGCGGGAGTGCCGATGGTGGGCGAGCCCATCGAGGTCGCGACCGGCGCTGCTCTCGGTCAAGTGGGGGTCGCGTGGAACGGTTCGGTCTACCTGGTCGCGTGGGACGATGGCACCACAGGGCGGGTGCGGGCGCGCCGCGTGAACGGCGACGGTACCTTCGTTGACGCAGCTCCCTTCGAGGTCATGGCTGGGTTCGATCCGGATGTCGAGGCGCTCGGCTCGGACTTCCTCGTGGCCTGCGCTCGCTTCGATACCTATCCACAGTTCATCTACGCGTGGATGCGGATCGTCGACGGCGCGACCGGCACCTTCCAGAACAACGCGACGTTGATCGGTGGGGGCTATGTCTCTACCGGTCCGCGCGTCCGGCAGGACGGGGCGCGCTGGATCGTGACCTACCACAGCCACTGGTCGCACGATTCCTCGCAGTCCGATGCCGTCTACAACTTCGTCTCGCCTGACGGATCGTTCACGCCGGCCTTGAATCCGAGCACGACCTCAGGTGGCGCCGGCACGCCTGACGTCGCCTTCTCCGGACAGAAGTACCTCTTCGTTTGGAGGAACAACAGCCTGGCCAACGCGAACAACTACATCGCGGGTCGAGTCATGAATGCCGATGGGAGCTTCGCCACCAACAACTTCATCATCGCGGAGGCGCCCGGCCGTCAGCTTCGTCCGGTCGTCGACTGGGATGGGACGAACTTCGTGCTGGCGTGGGACGATCAGCGCAACCAGGACTCCTTCTTCGACGAGCGCACCGACATCTACGGGACGTACGTGAGCGAAGCGGGCGTCGTGCTCGAGCCGAGCGGATTTCCGATCTATGCAGGCGCCGACGGAGACGCCGCCGCCGCGATCCTCTCGCGGGTCGATGGCGTCAGCTTCGTTGCGAGCGCACGCTTCCTGACCACGCCGCCGTTCGATTCGTATCGTGTTGGCGTGAGCGTGATCGGGCTGCGTGCGACCGACGTCTCCGCGAACAGTAGCGGTGGCGCGATCGCGATCGCTCCGAACCAGCCGAATCCTTTCCGCGATCAGACGCGGATAGACTTCACGCATCGGGCGGGTGAGCCGCTGACGTTCGCGATCTACGACTTGAGCGGCCGTGAGCTGCTTCGCGTCGAGCGCGACGGCTCCACCGAAACCGGAAGCTGGCTTTGGAACGGACGCGACGCCTCCGGTCGTCCGGTGGCCGCAGGCACATACTTCCTACGGATGGACACCGGGGGCGTGAGCGTTTCGCGTCGCCTGACGAAGTTTAGGTAACTCGCAGGATTGAGGCGCGGTCGGAGTCGACCTCGCCGCGCCTCAACACGCTATCGGTAGAGATCCTTCACCCGGCCGAAGCTCGTGAGCCGAATCGGGGAGTCCGGAACGCTTGCCGGCGTGAGCGGCCTCGCCTCCACGCCGATGCCGAGCGCGACCACCGTCGGCCAGATGTCGCCCACCGGTTGCCATCCAGGCGGAAATCCACCCGCGATCACGTTGGTCATCGGCACCGAGGTGGCGGAGCCGTTCAGATCGGCCGCGAGGTACCAGCCGTTGGGCGCGTCCGGCCAGTTGCCCCAGATCCCAACCCACCAGCTTCCCGCGATGTTGAAGGGCGCCGCCAAGGGAACGACGACCCGGGTCACCGCCGGCCAGATCGCGATGGGCCACGGAGAGACGTCGTGCATGACGAAGAGCACGCTTCCCGGCGTGTCGAAGGGCTCCCGGTCTTCATTCGAGTAGATGAAGAAGTCGGCCGTCTGGCCGTCCTCGAAGAAACCGTCCTGCGAAAGGTCGACTACGAAAGCGCAAACGCTCTTCGGGCCTTCGAAGCGTTCCGCGAACGCGCCGAAGTCGGGCGGGGCGACGCCTCCAGTCCTCCACGAGATGCCTGTTTCATAGCTCCCGTCGACATGCGCGACCAGCGGGCCGCACTCGCTTCGGGTCG
>CAZZAH010000191.1:0-7886 GCA_964652115.1 uncultured bacterium
ATCGCGCGCCGCCTCCAAGCCACGATCGACGGCGAACGAGCCCTCGCGCTCGCCGAGGCGAAGCTCGCCGCGCTGCCGGCGCCGGCCGACCTCGCGCAAGCCGCCACGCGCGCCGAGGAAGCCGTGAGCGGCGCCCTGTCCGAGCTCAAGCGCGCATGGCCCGACATTCGTCCCGGCGCGGATCTCCTCGCGTGGGCGCGTGCCGAGCGCGAGGCGGAGCGACCCGCGCGCGAACGATTCCAGCAGGGCGAAGATCTGGTCGCGCGGCGCCAAGCGGTCCTCCGCGCTCAGTCGCTCGAATCGGTCGCGGCGCTCAAGGAGCGGGAGCTCGAACGGTCCGCCGCGCTGGGTGGCGTCGTGCGCGAGCTCGAAACGCTTGAGGTGGGCGATCCTCTCCTCCTAGCCTCGCGCGAGGAGCGCGATCCTCTGCGCCGCGGGGAAGCGTTGCGCGCGGAGCTCCGGCGACAGGAGACCGAGCAAGCCGACGATGAGCGCGAGATCGCGCGCTTGGCCGAGGCGAATCACGCGCTCCTCCGCGAGCAGGCGCGGCTCGAAGGGAAGAAGGGGGTCAACCTCGCGCGGCTCGAGCTTGAGCTCGCGCCACTCGAGGCGGAGCTCGCGCGATCGCGTCGCGAGGCCGCCGCCCTGGCCCTGGCGTCGGGTTGGCTTCACGAGGCGGCGCATGAGTACCAGGACCAGCACCGCGCCGAGCTCGAGGCGCGGATCACGCATCACTTCGCCGTCCTGAGCACGCGCGAGGATCGGCGTGTGCGATTGGACGAGTCATTCGAGCTCGGCGTGGTCGGCTCGCTCGGACAACCGATCGCGCTCGCGCAGCTCTCGCAGGGGACGCGCGACCAGCTCTTTCTCGCGCTGCGGCTCGCGGTGGCCGATCTCCTCGCAGGCCCGGTTGCGCTCCCCTTCCTCTTCGATGATCCCTTCGTTCACTTCGATCAAGAACGGCTACGACGCGTCGCCTCGAGCCTCGAACGCCTGTCCGAGCAGCGCCAGTGGGTGCTCCTCTCGCATCGCGAAGAGCTCGCGAGCTGGGGCGACTCGATCTCGATTCGAGCGCTTTAAACGTGGCTTTTCACACGTCGCGCGCACGCACGTAGGCTCTCGCCAAAAGGCCCACGCGCCGCGCTAACTTCGCGCTGGACAGATGCACCACCGCTGCCGATGATCGGCCCGAGTGCAAGAGTCCTCCCCGGCAGTGGGGTATTCATGCAGTCGCTGAAGCTCGAGGTTGATCGTCTCCCCGGCTTCCTGACCTCTCTCTGTAAGGAAGCCGCGCTCTACGCCCCGGTCGAACAACGACTGGGCGCTCCCACCAGAAAAAACGGCGACGAGCCCGCCGCGCGGCCGCAGGTGTTCAAGCTGGAACGGATCGACGACGTCAGTAAGGCGCGGCCCGACGCCTTGCGGACCATTCTCCCGTTTAAGAAGCTGCTCCTCCCTCCGCGGTTGACCGTGGCGAAGGCCCACGAGCAGACCTGGCGCGACGGCGACGAGGAAGAGATCGAGCCGATGATCTTCTTCGGCGCGCACTCGTGCGACATCCACGCGCTCAAGATTCTCGATCTGCTCTACCTCTCGGACTTTCCCGATCCGAACTATCGGCGTCGGCGCGACAAGCTGACCGTGATCGGCTACGGCTGCATTCCCGACGACAAGTGCTTCTGCCAATCGCTCGGCACCGCGTCGGTCGACGACGGCTTCGACCTCTTCTTCACGCCGCTCGATGGCCGTTACCTCGTCACGGTGGGCAGCGCGCGCGGCGACGATCTGATCCGTCGTCACGCGGTCGGCTTCGAGCCGGCCGGGCGCACCGACGCACGCGAGTATCTCGAGCGACTCGATCGCCGCATGGACTCCTTCACCCTCACGCTCGACGCGCACGACCTCCCCTACGTCCTGGAGCTCAAGAAGGACGATCCGGTGTGGGAGGAGTTGGGGAAGAAGTGCCTCTGCTGCGGGTCGTGCTCGATCGTCTGTCCGACCTGCACCTGCTTCAACCTGTGGGATGAGACGCCGAGCGAAGGCTGCTCGGAGCGTCTGCGCTGCTGGGACGCGTGCCTCTATCGCGAGTACGCCGTGGTCGCGGGCGGACACAACTTCCGCGAGCGCCGCGCCGATCGCGTGCGAAACCGCTACTACCACAAGCAGGAGGCGTTCGTGCGCGAGTTCGGCATGCCCTCGTGCGTCGGTTGCGGCCGCTGCATCGAGAACTGCCCGACCGGCATCCACGTCGTTCAGGTCTTTCAACGAGTGCGAGGTGACGTATGAGCGGAGCACTCAGTCGAAGGATGCGGCATGCGGTGCCGCGCTCGCTTCCCACCGGCGAGAACCCGTACCTGGCGGCGCCGGCGCGTGTGATGCTCCAGACTGATCTGGTCGACGGCGTGCGCCTCTACGATCTTCGCTTCATCGATCCGGGGCTGGCGGAGCGCTTCGATTGGAAGCCGGGCCAGTTCGTGATGCTCTCGGTGCTGGGCGTGGGTGAAGCGCCCTTCTCGCTTCCCTCTTCGCCGACGCGACGCGGCGTCTTTCAGCTCGCGATCCGCGAGGCGGGTGCGGTCACCGGTTATCTCTTCGATCATGTGAAGGAAGGCGACCTGGTCGGGATCCGCGGGCCGCTCGGCAACGGATTCCCGGTCGAGAAGTTCTTCGGCCAAGACCTCCTGCTCGTCGCGGGCGGTCTCGGCATGGTCCCTCTGCGCGGCCTGCTGCAGTTCGCGATCGATAATCGTGAGCGCTTCGGCCGCATCCTGCTTCTCTACGGCGCGCGGTCACCCGAGCAGGTGCTCTTTCGCGGCGAGCTGACCGGCGTCGAGCGCCGGGGCGACGCCGAGATCCACCTGGCGATCGAACGCGCCACGACCGAGCATTGGGGCGGTCGCGTAGGCCTTGTCACGGACCTGCTCGATGCAGTGTCCATCGACGTCGGACGCACGTATGCCGTCGCCTGCGGACCGCCCGTTTTCTATAAGCATGTCCTGGACCGGCTCGTCGGCTTGGGCTTCTCCAAGGACCGTGTCTACATGACGCTCGAACGCCGCATGGAGTGCGGCATCGGCAAGTGCGGCCATTGCGCGGTGGGTTACACCATGACCTGCCTCGATGGCCCCGTCTTCTCTCTCTGGGACGCGCTCAACTTGCCCGAGCTGATCTACACCTGAGGAGGTCCACATGCCCGCGACCCTGCCTAAGGTCGGCATCTTCGGGCTGACCGGCTGCGCCGGCGACCAGCTGCAGATCCTCAATTGCGAGGACGAGCTGATTCGCCTGGCTCAGCGCATCGATATCGTCGATTGGGTGATGGCGCGCTCGAAGAACGACTCGCGCGTCGCCTTGGACATCGCCTTCGTCGAAGGGGTGGTCGCGACCGAACGCGACTTAGACAGCCTGAAGGCGATTCGCGCACGGACGAAGACCCTGGTGGCGATCGGCACCTGCGCGGTTTACGGCGGGCTCCCCGCGATGCGGAACGAGCTCCCGCGCGACGTGCTTCGTCGTGAGGTCTACGCCGGCGGCGCCGAGTTCCTCGACACGCGTGAGGCACGACCGGCGACCGACTTCGTCCCCTTCGAGTACCGCATCGCCGGCTGTCCGATCGAGCGGCACGAGTTCCTGCGCTTCCTGCAAGCGCTCCTGCTCGGCATCAAGCCGGAGTTTCCGGGCATGCCGGTCTGCTGGGAGTGCAAGACACAGGAGAATCTCTGCCGCGTCGTCTACTTCGGCGAGGTCTGCTGTGGCGCGATGACCCGCGGAGGATGCGGCGCGCGTTGTCCTTCGCACGGCGTCGCCTGCTCCGGATGTCGTGGCCCGGTCGAGGAGCCGAACTACGACGCCAACGTCGTCATGTTCAAGGAACGCGGGCTCACCTGGGTCGACATCGCCCGCAAGATGGAGGGCTTTTCCGCGCCGGTCTGGATGAAGCTGGGCCTGGAGCGCGAGGACGCCAAGACGGGGAGGAGGTAGACCATGGGCGGGCGCACGATTTCGATCCCGCACCTGGGACGGGTGGAGGGACACGGCGGCATCTACGTTCGAATCGTCGACGACGAGATCCGCGAGGTGAACCTGGACGTCTTCGAGGGGAGCCGCTACTACGAGGCGCTTCTCCGCGGAAAGCATGTCGACGAGGTACAAGGAATCATCACGCGCGTCTGCGCCATCTGCTCGGCCAACCACACGGTGGCGGCCTTGATGGCGCTCGAGAACGCGCTCGGGATCGTGCCGAGCACGCGCACGCATGATCTCCGCGGGCTGCTCCTGCTGGCGTCGACCATCGAGTCGCACGCACTGCATGTCTTCGCGCTGGCGCTGCCGGATCACTTCGGCGTGAGCTCGGTGCTCGAGCTGGCGAAGACGCATCCGGCGGAGGTGACCTTCGCGCTCAAGCTGAAGCAGCTCGGCAATCGTCTGCAGGGGGTGATCGGCGGACGCGCGATCCATCCGGTCAATCCGCGCATCGGCGGCTTCGGCAAGGAGCCTTCGATCGATGAGCTGAAGGCGATTCGGCGCGAGCTCGAGGCGACGCTCGATCCGCTGATGGGCGCGGGCGCCTTCGTCGCCAGCCTGCCGATTCCTGATTGGGGCGGCCGGCCGACGCTCTTCCTCGCGCTCAAGCCGTACGAGGAGGCGTTCCGCTTCCGTGGCGTCGCCATCGTGACCTCCGACGGACAAGAGTTCGCGATCGAGCAGTACCGCGACGTGGTCCGCGAGTTCGAGGCGCCACACTCACACGCCAAGCACTCGCTCCTCGCGAACGGCGCGAGCTACATGACCGGCTCCCTCGCGCGGCTCAAGCTCTTCGGCCACTACCTCAGCGGGCCGGCGGGAGCGGCGCGCGATCTCCTCTTCCCTCACGGCGTGCCGGACAACGTGCTCTGGAACACGCGCGCGCAGACGGTGGAGCTGGTGCACTGCGTCGCGCACGGCATCGAGCTAATCGATCGCCTGCTCAGCGAGCCGGGGTCGACCGACTGTACCGAGTACGAGCTTCGCGCCGGCCGCGGCATTGCCGCGATCGAGGTGCCGCGCGGCGTCCTCTTCCACGAGTACGGCATCGGTGACGATGGCCGCGTGCTCGACGCCAACGTGGTCACGCCGACCGCGCAGAACCTGGCAAACGTCGAAGGAGATCTCCGCGCGGCGGTTCAGGCCCTGCTGCCGCGTGACGTGACCGACCCGGAGCTCGAGGCCGGGCTCGAGATGATGGCGCGAGCCTACGATCCCTGCATCTCCTGCTCGGTGCACGTGACGCGCGAAGGGAGGCGAGGAACGCCATGACCGGACGCGCGCTCGTCCTTGGCCTCGGCAACTCCGCCGCGGGCGACGACGGGATCGGCGCCGCGGTGGCTTCGGCCCTGCGACGCCGCGCCATGGCGGGCGTGCGGGTCGAGATCGAGCCGGGCGACGCGTCGAATCTCTGGAATCACTGGCGAGGCGAACGGAGCATCTGGCTCATCGACGCTTTCGACTGGGGAGGGCCACCCGGCTCGAGCCGCATCCTGCGCGAGCGCGAGATTCTCGCCCTCCCCCAGGCGCACGAAGGAGCCCATCGTTTGAGCCTGCCGGAGTGCCTTCGGTGGCTCCGTCAAGCGAGGCCCGAGCTTCGCTTCGCGCGCATCCATCTGGTCGGGGTCCAACCGCGCGACCTGACCTTTGGCGCGTCGCTGTCGATCGAGGTGGCGGCGGCGCTGCCGAGGGTCGTTCGATTGCTCGAACGACGGCTCACCGCGCACGCGCGGCGAGTGCTCCGCCATGCATGAATACGCCCTCGCGCTCGAGATTCGCCGCATCGCCGAGGCGACGCTCGAGGTCCGAGGCGGAGGCATCGTCGACGACGTCCGCGTGAGGATCGGCGACCATCAGCCGATCGACGAGGCGCGGCTACGCCAGGCCTGGGCCGCCTTGGCCCGAACGAGCGAGGAGGCCGAGATCACCCTGACGCTCGACCATGATCATGACCGCCAGGACGCGCTCGACGTGGTCGACGTGCGGTACCGTCCTCGGCCCCGACGGCGGATCGAGCCCGATCGAGGTTCCTGACCGACGCAGGATCTCGGGCGCGCGAGCACCACATGCCTAGCCCGCAGCCGCACCCGCTCCTCCTCGGCCGACATGGCGCGCCGCGCCTGCGAGAGCATGCCCATCCGGACTTTCCGAGCCACTGGATCGGGCGTGGGTTCGTCAGCGTGCGGCGCGCCTCTTCCTTTCGCCGAAAAGGAAAGCCTTCCAAGCTGGAAGGAAAGGCTAGACCGGCCGATCCCGGAAGGTATGATCGTCGAGGCCGATTGGCACATGGAGGTGCACAAGGGTATGAGCGCGACGTGCGGGACTCGCTTCCGGTTTAGCTGGGCAATACTTTCCCTGGGGCTCTCGATCGGAGGATTCGCGGGACTCGCCGCGGCCGACGATGCGCACCCTTCCCCTTCGGACGGCCCGCCCGAAGATGCGCCACGCTCTCGACTCACCCTCTCGGGTGAATGGAACGTCGAGACGACGACCCAGAAGAACTTCCTTCTCGGCCAGACGCTCGATGCGGCCGCGCCGGGCAGCGCGAGCGACTTCGATGCCTTCTGGTCCCAGGAGCTGCGCCTCTATCCGCGCTTGATCCTGAGCAACAACCTGAACGTCAACCTCGCGTGGACCATGGCGCAGGGGGTCTGGGGCCTCGACCTCGATCGGGGCGAAGGGACCGGACTCTCGAGCTACAGTCGGAAGGGCACCTTCGTGCCGTTCCATCTGAGCTGGGCCTTCGTCGCCTTCCGCCATCCGGGAACGAAGACGAGCTGGTACCTCGGCCGCCAGCGATTCAGCCTCGGCAATCGGCTCGTGCTCGATGAAAACGCGGACGGGCTCCAGGTGAAGCGCGATCTGCCGGCCATCTCCTCTTCGCTCGAGCTCGGCCTCGCGAAGGAGTCCGAAGGCACCGACGGCGTGAGCGATCAGCCTCGCACGAGGGCGGGCGGTGCCGACGGCCGCGACGCCGACCTCTGGTACGTCAGCTTGAACTGCGGAACGAAGAGCGGACGGACGACGCTCCGCCCCTTCTTCGCGTCCTACGTCGATCGAAGCAACGCCGACGGTGGGACCCTGCTGCCGGACGGCCTCGAGTACGCCGACGCGCGCTTTCGTCCGCAGATCTCCTCGGCCAAGGTTTTCGGCGCGAGCCTCGAATATTCGCGCGGCATCGTTCACCTCGACGCCGAGTTCGACCAACTGAGCGGCACCGATCGCGTCAAGAACAGCGACTCAGGTCCACTCGAAGCGCACGACGTGAACAACGGCGACCTCAAGGGCTCGAACCTCTACGCGCGTCTCGCGCTCAAGGGATCGCGCATCGAGATCGGCGGCACCTACGCGCAGGGCTCGGGCGACGACGATCCGCGCGGCGGCGAAGGGAACATCAACTCGCTTCGCTCGAACGGCTGGTTCTACATCACCGAGGTGTGGGAAGACACGGTCGCGCTCGACGAGGACGGCGTCGCTCCCGGCGGACTCGGCTCACCCTACGTGCGCGGCTACCGCGGCCTCGAGAACACCAAGATCCTTCAAGGACACGCGGCGCTCCAGGCCACGCGGCGCGTTCGTGTCACCGGCACCTTCTCGCTCATCCGCGCGAGCAAGGGCATTCGCTCCTGGGCCGACGGCAACGGCAACGGTGTGATCGAGCCGAGCGAGTTCGGCAGCGCGATCTCGACCGAGCTCGGCAGCGAGATCGACGGCCGCTTCGACGTGAGCTTGAACCACGACGCGACCTTGAGCCTGCGCGGTGGAATGTTCTTCCCGCGCGAGGCGGTCGGCTGGCTCATCCACGGCACGTCGAAGTATCAGGAGAAGGTGCAGGAGATTCGCCTGCACCTCACCGTGCCGAT
>CAZZAH010000192.1:0-7862 GCA_964652115.1 uncultured bacterium
GCGCTCGGGGATCGCGCTTCTGCTCGCGCTGTCGGCCGCGGCGGTGGCGTTGCTCTGGCTGAGCGCGCGGGGCCCTGTGCTGTCGTTGGGGGAACGAGCTTGGGTCCATAGCTACCAGCAAAAGGAAGAGCGCCTGGTGCCCGGCCCCCTGTGGGCCCTTCCCTTCTCCGTGCTTGCCGCGATTCCGCAGGCGTTGGGCGACGTGTTCGCGGTCTGGATCGTCATCGTGGCGTTGGGCCGCGCGGGCTCGCGTGAGGGCCGACGCCGGATCGCGTCGGCGTGGGCTGGGCTCATCGCGATCGGGGCGATCCTCGAGGTAGGTCAGCGCCTTTCAGGGGCCGGCCTCCTCTTCTATCCGGATCGATTCGCGCCACTCCTCGCGATCGCGCTCCTGCCGCTGGCCTTCGAAGCGACCGGCGCCGAGCCGTCGGCCAGACCTCGTGTCGCCACGATCTGCCTGATCATCGCTCTCGGCTTTGGATTGGCGAAGCACGTCGGCTGGTACCAGACGCAGCGGCCCATCGCCACGGCCAACGACCTCCGCGCGATTCACTGGCTCGATCAGAACGTAGAGCCATCGGCGGTGATCGACGGAGCCTACGGCGACGCCACACAGTGGGTGCCGGCGCTCACGGGTCGAGCCATCACTCATCCCCACACGCACATTTCCTTGGAGGACGAGATCGGCCGCGCGATCGGAGGGTTCATGCCGACCTATCGACTCGAGGGCGAACGCCTGCGCTACCCGCCGGGCTTGACGACCCCGACGCCGAACGCGCCCCCAATCCATCGGGTTGGGGGCGCGAGCCTCTATCGTCTCGCGCCCTGACCGACGCGCGGGGTCAGCGCGTCACCACGAGCTTGGCCGTCCGCGTGTCCCGATCGAAGGTGGCGTGGATGAAGTAGACGCCCGCCGCCGACCGCTCCCCGCGCTCGTCACGTCCATCCCAACCGAGCTCAACCTGACCCGCGGCATGCTCCCCATGATGTAGCCGGCGCACGAGATTCCCCGCAGCGCCGTAGACCGATACATCCAGCGCCCCGCGCTTCGGCAGCGCAAACGTGATCCGGGTGCCGTTCGAGCTCGGATTCGGCGACATGGAAAGCTGGATTCGATCGGTCACGCCACCGAGCTCCGCCACGTCGGTGGTGATCGCCAGCAAACGCTCGTAGACCCCATTCCCGAACGTGGCCGCGCGAAGCAGACGTTCGCCAGGCACGAGGACCAGGTCTGTGATCATCGCGTCCGGCATCCCGACGTTGAAGTCCTGCCAGGTCGCGCCGTCATCGGTCGAGCGGAAGACCCCGAGGTCGGTGCCGGCGTAGACCCAACCATTCATCGTCGGATCAAGGATCACGGACTGCACGGGGATGTCGGGCAGATCACCGGTGCGGTTGGTCCAGGTCAAGCCCGCGTCGGTCGACTTGAAGAGGTGCGGACCACCGAAGCCGGAGAAGCTCGACCAGACGAGCCGGCTGTTCGTCGCGTGAAAGCTGATGTCGGTGCAGAAGAGGTTCGGGAGGCTCGCCGACACGACCGTCCAGTTGGAGCCTCCGTTCGTGCTGCGCTTCATCTCGAAGATCGCCCCGGTGGCGGAGCTGCCGGTCGCCGCGAGCAGAGTGTCGCTCGAGGTGGAGGCAACGCCGATCACGGCCATCGGTGTGCCGTTCCAGTTCGAGTTGCCGTCCGGGTAGAAGAAGCTGTTGCCGCCGTTGGTGCTCTTCTTCACCGACCGGCCGCCGGCGTAGACGACGTTCGGCGGAGTCTGGCAAACGACGAAGGGCGCGATGAAGTTGGCGTCGTTCGAATCGCCGGCAATGATCTCGTCCCAGCTCCCGCCCATGTCCGGGCTGCGGTAGACGTTCAGGTAGACGTATTCCTCGTAGATCAGGTCGGGGTTGTCGGAGGCAATGCCGCAGTAGCCGCCGTCACCGCCAAACACCTTCGACCAGGTGGGGAATCCTCGGTAGAGCACGGTCCCGTTGTCCTGCAGTCCGCCGAGAACCTGTGCGCCGGAGAGATTCGAAACCGCGAGACCCGCGTAGAACTGCGTCGTCTGCATCCCGCCGTTCTTGCCTTCCCAGGCGCTGCCGTTGTTGGTCGACCGGAAGACGCCGCCGTCGGTGGCGATGTAGACGGTCTGCGAGGCGTGCGGGCTCCAAACCACCGCGTGCGCGTCGGCGTGAACGTAGTCCGACGGCCCTTCGGGTCCACCCGGAGGCACCTCGCCTTCGTACCCGCTGAACCAATTCGAAATCTGCGAGAGCCCGCTGCCGCCCGAGGTGCTGCGATACACATCCAAGCCGGCGCAGACGATCGTGTTCGCGTCGGTCGGCTTGACCGCGATGGTGTTGTCGTACCAAGCCTGCGAGCTGGCCCAGTTGGTCGAGCTCACGCGAGTCCAGGTCGTACCGTCGTTCGTGCTCTTGTAGAGGCCGACCACCTGGCGCGTCGAAGCATTGGAAACGCCGGCGAAGAGCGTGGCGGCTCCGGCGCCGCTCGGGGTCCAGATCGAAAGAGGCGTGCGGCCAAAGTCGGTCGCCGGCAGACCACCGCCAAGAAGCGTCCAGCTCGAACCGCCATCGGTGGACCGGTAGATGCCGGGGTCGGGCGTGTTGTTCAGCTGGCCGTGAGAGACCCAGACCTTGTTGCTGTCTCGCGGGTCGACCACCACGTCCATCGCCATCAAGGTGGAGTGTGAGACCGTCCAGCTCACGCCGGCATCGGTGGTCTTGTAGAGACCTTCGCTGGTCGCGGCCCACACGATCGATGGGTTCAGTCGATCCATGGTGAGCTGGAAGATCACCCGCGACTGGTCGAGGGTCCAGGTGAGTCCGGTCGTCTGCCACGACACACCGGCGTTGGTCGACTTAAACACTCCCAAGCCATAGGCATCGCGTGCGCCCGGAGTCCCCACTTGGCCGCGGCCGTAGCGGCCCATCTCTCCCGTGCCGATGTACATCACGTTTCGGTTGTTGGGCTGGATGATGACCGAGCTGACCGAAAGGGTCGGGAATCCGGTATCCACGAGGAACCACGCCGAAGGGCCTTCCCCGGCGTTGATCGACTTCCAGAGCCCGCCGCTCGCGGTGCCGCACCAGAGGATGTTCGGATCGGTGGGGTCGATGGCGAGCGAGAGGGCGCGCCCGGCGACGTTCCGAGGTCCGATCGCGTTCCAGCTGGCTTCGCGCGACCCGGCCTCGGGCTGAAGCGCCTTGGCCGCCTGCCAGGCCTGATAGTAGGCGGCCGGCGGAATCTCCGCGTGAGGGAAGGCTCGAGTGCCGTACCACCACTCCATCGCTTCCATCGCGTGACCCTGCTCCTCGCGTCCTTCCCGGGCTTCCTTCGCCTCGTCCCCCGGAAGGGTGTGGGTCGTCCGCACGCCGGCGGGCAGGTTAGCCGCTTGGTCCGAGTGTGCGAACCAGCGCGACGCGGGAACCGCAAAGGCGGCGAGGGCTACGCCGGAAATGGCAAGAACAGCGACACGAGCTCTCATTGGGGATTCCTTCTGGCAGGGCTTTTCTGAACCGGGGAGATAGTCTTCCGGCCAAGGATAGCGCAACTTAGCCGACCTACCCATCATCGGATTCAGGTCGCCGGGCATCGCTTCAGGCTTCCGCCTCAGGATCGGTGCGCTGTTTGCCGATGCAACACTGTTGCGCACCGTTCATGTGGCGCAAAAGCTGTCGGACTAAGACCAAAATTGCATCCGCTTACACTTGCTGGATTGCTTTTTAATCTCCGAGTCGCGTACTTTAGTCTATCGGCGTTTCACCTAGAATGCGGAGGAAGAATGGACCACGAGACCCTGAGAGACTTCCTGGAGATCCCGTACGACCGGCTCGAGGAGATGAACCTGGAGGTGAAGGGCCAGCGCCTCGCGCGGATCGATGCCGGTCGTGCGCAGGAGGAGCGGGTCAAATACCTCTCGGATGAACGCCGCATCAAGGCGATCACGGTCTGCTTCACCGACCTAGAAGGTCGGCTACACATGCTCGACTACGACAAGAAGTTCCTCTTGAAGTCGGCCGACAACCTGACCTTCGACGGCTCCTCCATTCGCGGCTTCTCCGCACAGCAGGAGTCGGACCTTCGCCTGGTGATCGACTGGCCCGCCTTCTACTGGCTGCCGGCCGACGTGTTTGGTCCGGGCAAGGTGCTGACCTTCGCGGAGGTTCGTGACCGCGACGGCTCGCCCTATCCGGCCGACTTCCGCACGCGCCTCAAGCACTTCTGTGAGGAGCAGTACAAGAAGTCCGGCTACACGCTGCAGGTCGCGAACGAGATCGAAGGCTTCCTCTTCAAGGGGCGCGACGCCGAGCGGCGGTACTTCGAGACCGGTCGCTTCGAGTTCATCTCGACCGGCGGCTACTACCACTCGCTTCCGGGCGACGAGCTGCGGCGCTTCATCGACAGCGCGGCCGAGGTGCAGCGCGCGATGGGCTTCGGCAACGAGAAGGACCACCCCGAGGTCGCGCCCTCGCAGTTCGAGATGAACTATTCCTACTCCGACGCGCTGGTCGGCGCCGATCAGATCCAGCTCTACAAGCTGCTCTGCCGTCAGGTGGCGCAGAAGTACGACCTTTCCGCGAGCTTCCTGCCGAAGCCGGTGACCGGCGTGAACGGGAACGGGATGCACACCAACATGTCGGTGGCGAAGGGCGACAAGAACCTCTTCTACGACAAGAACGGTGAAGAGGGGGTCTCGAAGCTGGCGTGGGATTTCATCGACCGCATCCTGAACAACGCGCCCGACGTCTGCCTGATTCTGAACTCGAGCGTGAACTCCTACCGCCGGCTCGATCCGCACTTCGAGGCGCCGAATCAGATCAAGGCCTCGGCGATCAACCGCGGCGCGATGGTGCGCATCCCGCTGGGCAACGAGCGGAGCGCGCGCATCGAGGTTCGCTCGATCGCACCCGACGCGAACCCCTACCTCGCGATCTACAGCCTCTTCCGCACCGGGCTCGAGGGACCGAAGTCGGAGGAGACCGACGAGCAGAAGCGGTCACGCACCCGCTTCCTCCCGGACAACATCTACGACGCCATTCGCCTCTTCAAGCAGAGCAGCTTCAGCGCCGAGCTGATGGGCGAGGCAGTCCAGAAGAAGTACGCGGAGCTCAAGTCCCTCTCCGCGGAGCGGTGCCCGGCGGCTTTGGGCACGCAGATCAAGACCGCGGAGGTGATGTTCCATCACGAGGTGACGAATCAGTTCCTCTGGACCCAGTTCTAGACCCCGCGCAGGGCGGTAAAGGCGACGGCCCGGAGCGAGAGCCCGGGCCGTCGTGTTGTTTTGCCCGCATGCGGTCGGGCGAGAGCAGAGCGTCGGTCAGCGCTCGTAGAGAGCCTTCACACGTCCCCAGCTTCCTTGACGCACCGGCGGCGCCGGCGGGTCTTCGACACCCGAGGTCGGTTGCACCACGACGACGTTGAACGAGCGGCGCGTCTCACCGTGCTGGGATCCGCTGTCGTTGGGATTGCCAAACCAGGCTGCGTTCCAGGAGTAGGTCCCCGGTGTCGAGGGAGCCGTCGAGGTCAGCGTCACCGGGAAGGTGACCGGGCTCCCCTGACCGTCGTCCCCCATCCCGGTCGGGCCGCTTCGACGATCGATCTCCTGATTCGAAGCATCATAGAGAAGGCCACGAATCCAACCGCTCTGCGTTCCGCCGTTCAAGGTCACGACCACCACTTCGCCGGGCTGGTACTCCGCCTTGTTCGGCGTGGCGCTCAGCGTTCCACGATGGTGATGGCATCCATTGCAGGTCGCCGTGTCGTTGTTGTGGCACGAAGCGCAACGGCTGGCGAAGTAACTGGGATGGGCCTGCGCGGAGCTCGCGGCGAGGCCTCCAAGCAGGGTGAGAGAAAGCGCGACCGACAGCAGCTTCAATCCTGAACGCATACGCACCTCCGCAACCAAGGGCATGGGCCCGATCTCGTGGGCCTCGATCGATCGCGACGCCCGCTGCCCCCGCCGCGAAGTGCCGGACTGCTCGGTCCGGCGCGCACCAGCCGGATTTCGGCTGGGCAAGTGACGACCGTGGGAGGAAGTGTGGTCCTGGTCCGCGTGCCATCAAAGCGCTCATCCCTCATGCTCCTTCCCACCGCTTCTTATGTCGCGGCGAACGGCGGCAGAAGATCGACGCATGGCGAGGGGCGAACGAATCGACTAGATTGCGCTCATCATGGAAGAGCCCGAGTCACTCACTCGACCCCGTGTCCCCGCGCTCGACGCGATCCTTGGCCGGCGTTTCAACGTGCTCGACGACGGTTTCGTGCGCGTCGTCGACTACATGGGTGACGACGCGTCGATCGTGCAGGCGGCGCGCGTCTCTTACGGTTCCGGCACCAAGAAGGTGCACGAAGACCGCGGCCTCATCCGCTACCTCATGCGGCACCGGCACACGACGCCGTTCGAGATGTGCGAGCTGAAGCTCCACGTACGCGTCCCGATGGACTGCTGGCGCCAGTGGATCCGCCATCGCATGGCGAACGTCAACGAGTACTCCACGCGCTACTCGGAGGCGATCGACGCGACGCAGCGCACGCCGGAAACCGAGTGGCGCACGCAGGACGCGGGCAATCGACAGGGAAGCGCCGATCGGCTCGCGCTCGACGTGGGCAGTGGGCTCACGCGTCAGGAGGAAGCGCTGCAGGACTCCGCGCGTCGCGTGTACGAGGAGCGGTTAGCGGCCGGCGTCGCGCGAGAGCAGGCGCGAAAGGACCTCCCGCTCTCGACCTATACCGAGGCGTACTGGAAGATCGATCTGCACAATCTGCTCCACTTCCTGTCGCTCAGGATGGACGCGCACGCGCAGCTCGAGATCCGACTCTATGCGGAGGTGATCGGCCGGGAGATCGTCGCGCAGTGGTGTCCGCTCGCGTGGGAGGCGTTCCTCGACTACCGCTTTCATGGTCTCGGGCTCTCGCGGATCGAGCGCAGGATCGTGGCCGCGCTCAATCAGCGCGACCTCGAAGCGGCGATGGCGCTGGCGTCGGATGCGGGATGGCTCGAGCGAGGCGAGAAGGGGCTCAAGCGGAATCGTGAACGGCTGGAGCTCGAATCGAAGCTCCGTGAGCTGAATCTCGAGGCGCCCTGGCTTCGATCGAGTGATTGAAGCGACGCGCGGCGGCGGCTGCCCATGCCCACCTTGACGCGTGAAGCGATCTACGCTCAGCCGCTCGAGACGGTCTTCGCCTTCTTCGCGGACGCCGGCAACCTCGAGCAGATCACCCCGCCATGGCTCGGCTTCTCGATTCATTCGCCCCTGCCGATCGAGATGCGCGTCGGTCGGATCATCGAGTATCGGCTCAAGCTCCATCGCGTCCCGATCCATTGGCGAACGGAGATCACGGAGTGGGATCCGCCACACTACTTCGTCGATGAGCAGCGACGCGGACCGTACCGGCGCTGGCGTCACGAGCATCGGTTCGAGGAGGTCGCGAACGGTGTTCGGGTGCGGGACCGGGTGGAGTACGAGCATCTCGGAGGAGCGCTCGTGCATCGGCTCTTCGTCGCGCCAGAGCTACGGAAGATCTTCGACTACCGCATGGAGGTGATCGCGCGGCGTTTCGCTTGAGGGGCCGAGGAATGGAACGCGCGGTGGAGAACTACGGCGCCGGATCCGGCCGCGCTAGCGATGCGGCACGAGCGTTCCGTCGTCGATCAGGCCCGCGATGATCTCGGCCGAGTCGTCCTCCTCCGCGCCGAGCCGCGTCACCTCGATGCGCAGCTCATCGAAAGCGCGAGGCACGCGCGCGTAGTCGAGAAGCTCGAACAGCTCCTCCGTGATCTCCGCCGTGCCGACCAGGAACTTCACTCGAGGCCCATCATCCCGCGCGAGCTCGAGCATCAACGGCTCCT
>CAZZAH010000193.1:0-7861 GCA_964652115.1 uncultured bacterium
GGGCATCAATGCGGTGGTAGGCGACGAGGATGCGCTCGAGTCCATCGAGGATGAGCAGCCAGGGCCGGGCATGGAGCTGGGCGAGGAGGTCGTCCTTCAGCTCGGCGGTTTTCCTTTTCGCGAAGTCCTCCAGCGGGCGCTCCGTCATGTAGGCGAGGGCGCGCTGGCAGAAGTCGGCCATGAGGGCGCCGCGCTCGTAGAACGAATACCAGAAGCGTCCGGCCCAAGGCTTGTCCGCCGGGCGTGCGGCGAGGGCGTGCCGGGGATTGGTCGTCCACTCCCAGGTGAGCATGCTCTTGCCGTTGCCGCCGATGGCTTCGAAGAGGAGGAGGTTTGTGGGGTCGGCGGGGTTGGCCCAGTCGGTGAGGGCTTGCAGCTCTGCAGCGCGTCCGACGAACTTGTGCGAGCCGATGTAGTCGGGTTCCGCGTAGAAGGCGGGAGGAGTGGGGATGGAGGTATGTCCAGCAGCGTCCCTTTTCCCTGACAGCTCGTTATCCGAAGAATCGTCACCTTCGGAGTCGAGGTGCTTGCACAACTCGGCGAGGGAGGGAGCGACCTTGTCCTTGAACTCTTCGAGACTGTTGAAGGTGGCATAGACGCGACTCACTTTGGAACCCGGCGAGGCTTGCTTCGCGCGTTCCCGGAAGGCGTTTAGCTTCTTCTCTTTTTCAGCGTCCCTTTCGATGTCGGCCTTCTTCACCGGATGATCCTCGCCCATGATGAAGAGAAGGATGGGACGCTCCAGGCGCTGCGCTTCGTTGAATTCGAGTTCGGTGATGGAGAGCTTGCCGGGATTCCGTTCCGGGCACTCCGGCGTCTGTCCGTATTTCAAGCCTATCACGCCGATGTAGGCGGCGCTGTCGCGCACCATCTGGAGCGAGGAGTGAATGACATCCACGAGACGAGCGGAGTCATTCTCCATCACGTTCGCATGCAGCTTGTGCGCATGGATGGCGTCGATGAGCGCCCCACGATGCTCCTGCAAATCCGTGAAGGTGCTGGAAACCATGACCTGCGGAACATTGCGCGGTTTGTCTGAAACAGTTTTGGGCATGTCATTCCTACGTTCGTGAGTTGGAGCCTTTGATGAAGGCGTCGTCGAGCCGCAGGGGAAGGAAGCAGCGCTCCCTGTTCAGCGGGTCGCGAAAGCGGAACGTGCCGGACTCCAACTGCGCCCAGTCTGAGCCGAACGCATTCGCCGACATGCAGAGCACCAGCACGCGCGAGCGCCTCAGACCGTCCGCCCGCGGCCGCATCACCGCCTCGTTCTTGGCGCTGTGGCTCAGGAAGAATTCGAAGCTGGAGGCCTGACTCACGTTCCGGTTCTCCTTCGGCGTCTAACGCTCCAGTTGACCGGGCGGGAACGCAACGCGGGACCGATCAGGTCCAACTGCCTGTTCGACCTCGCACGGCTCACACCGAGTCCCAGATTGCCGAAATGTTCGCGCAGGCCGCCTCAACTTCGCGGCGCATTCGGGAGCCGGCGCGTGCCCCGCGGTGCTCGACCGCCCGCGCCACATCGAGCAGGAGAATGCCCGAGCTGCGAAGGCCTAAGCCGGCTACGCTGGCGGCCTCAAACATGAGCTGGCAGATTATGCCTATGAGCGGATCAGGCGGCGGCTCTCTACTGAAGTCCAGCTTCACGAGCTTTTCGGCACCGCGCTCACGGACGTGAAGATCCGGTCTGACAGTGATGACTACGTCTCCGTAGTTCAGTCGATAGGTGTCGTCCCGCATTACTTCGAAGGACCGGGAGCCAAACCCGGTGGCGTACGCACGAAGGCCCCGGGCATTGTGCTGGAGACGCGAACGAGTCCTACCCTCTGACAGGGCTGCAAGGGCGGAAAGTCCAGCTGCTTGGTCAACCAGCCAGGTCGTGGGGTGTCCGCCTCTATGAAACGCGGCAATGCGGTCGCGGGCATCACGGTAGTAGAGGATCCGCGCCCGGCCCTCGTCGTCTTCCTCGTACTTATGCTGCCGCAGAATGCTACGCTGCTTCACCGCAGATGCGGTCATGTAGTCGGCAAGTCCCTTCACGGAAAGCTTCTTCATCGCGCCTCCAGAGGTCGAACGCTCGGCTAAGCAGCGGCCGGCGCAAGATTGAAACCTTCCGCCCGATCGAGCTCCCGCTGCGCCGGCCGCCTGCTTCAGCCGGATGTTGGTCAGCCTATCGCTGGTCAGTAGCCTGGACTCGATCGAGCCAGTAGTCGAAGCGCCCGACGATCTCCCGTGATGTCGGCCGCTCCCGCGCAGATAGGAACAGATCGAGCACCTTCTCGAGGACGCTCTCCTCGAAGGATGTTGCACGGCGAATCTCCAGCGCTAGAAGCTTGCCCGTAATATTGCCACGCATCCGACGCGCGTTCATAATCTCGAATACATGGTGAGGGCTCGCCAGAATCGTCCCCGTGAACAGCTCGAAGAGCGTGATGCCGAGCGAAAACATGTCGGATCGAACGGTCACGTCCTTGGGCTTTAGGGCCTGTTCGGGCGACATGTACTTGAGCGTGCCGAGTCCCATCTGCGAGCTGACGGTGAGAGAGCCCGTGGTAGCCGCGGCTATGAAGTCGCCCCACTTGGTGACGCCAAAATCGCCGAGTTTGATTTGGCTGGGGACAACGCCGACCTGTGGGTTGGATACAAAGATGTTGGCGGGCTTAACGTCCCGATGGACGAGCTTTCTCTCGTGCAGGTGCACGAGAGCATCTACGACTGCTCGCCCGAGCGACAGCGTTTGGCGGCTAATGTGAATGGCGGGAGTATCGCCTCGACTCAGATTGCGGATCGTGCGCTCCAGGGTGACACCCCGAACGAATTCCATGACAAAGAAGGGATTCTTCACGCTCCTGTCACGGAAGCACTGACCGTCTTGATTCTCCTCGTAGCCAAGGATGGAAACAAGGTGCTCGTGGTTCAGGTGAACGCCCCGTTCTCCCTCCCGGCGGAAGCGCTCAGCGACGTCATCAAACGCCGCAACATCAATGTACTTTGGGTCCGGCGCGAGGAACTTGATCGCGACCATTCTTCCGGTCGTGCGGCTCTCCGCACGGCGGACGAGCCCGACCGCGCCGTTTCCGATGCGCCCGCGAAGAATGTACTCCTGGTCACGGGTGGCGACCACCTGACCAGGTACCGGCTTACACAGGGAGCGCGTAAGCGGATGCATCATCGTTCCCTCATGAGCATCTCATGCCTGGCCAACGTCTATTCGACTGGTCTGTGTAATGTCGGGTTCCGAGCGCCCTGCCCGCGTACCGCGCCCAGGTAACATCCCGAGAAATGGCCGAACAGCGGCGCAACTGCCTAGTTGACACTTCACTCGTCCGCCCCGCGCTTTCCCCGCGTCGCGCTACGCGGACCAGCATAACTCCGGAGAGGCAGAGGAGCCTCGCACGCATTCGCCGGACGCCCCGGGAGCAATCCCTCCAGCGGGCTCCTCACCCCACGCCCGCCGCGATTCAGCACATGCGTATAGATCATTGTCGTCTTCACGTCCGAATGCCCGAGCAGCTCTTGGATCGTCCGGATGTCATAACCTGTTTCCAGCATGTGCGTCGCGAACGAGTGTCGGAGCGTATGACAGCTCGCCGGCTTCGTGATCCCGCTCGCGAGCACCGCCCGCCGCATCGCCCTCTGGACGACTGACTCGTGCAAGTGGTGTCGCCGCCTCCGACCGGTGACTCGGTCGAGGTAGTGTCGCGTGGCAGGGAACACCCACTGCCAGCCCCACTCCCACGCCGCGCGGGGGTACTTCCGGTCCAGCGCGTCGGGTAGCTCGACACTGCCGAGTCCGAGCGCGAGATCGTCCTGATGCTGCCGCCGCACATCCTCAAGGTTAACGAGGAGCGGCTGGATCAAGAGCTCCGGCAGCACAGACACCCGATCCTTCCGCCCCTTGCCGTCCCGAACGACGAGTTCTCGACGCCCGAAGTCGACATCCTTGACGCGCAGCCGACACCCCTCGAGCAGCCGGAGCCCTGCGCCGTACAGCAACGAGGCGATCAGCCACTCGGTGCCGCTGATGCGGCCGAGAACTGCGGCCACCTCCTCGCGGCTGAGCACGACGGGCAGCCGCGTCGGCGTCTTCGCGCGAACGAGGTCATCGAGCCAGGGGAGCTCGACTTGAAGCACATCTCGGTAGAGGAAGAGCAGCGCTGCCAGCGCTTGATTCTGGGTCGAGGCGGAGACGCGGCGTTCCACCGCGAGCCAGGTCAGGTAACGGGACACCTCGGCCGCGCCCATTTCACGCGGGTGCCGGAGCCCGGAGTGGCGAACGAACCGGCGAATCCAGCCGACGTAGGCCTTCTCGGTTCGCCGGCTGAGGTGCCGCACCCTCGCCACTGCCCGAACCTGCCCGAGCAGCCGGGGCGCGGAACGTGCAGCGTCGCTCGTCCGTCGTGGGGAACGGGAGTCCCGCACAAGCGGCACCGAGCGCTCGGCTTCGAAAGTGACGGTGGCTGTAGCGGCCTCGGCGACCAATGGATCCTCCTCGTGAAGCTGCGGCAATCGAAGAGTGGCGAGATTCTGGACCGTCGCCCGCGCGCGGGCAACGCCATTCTCGTGGCGAAACGTGTGCCGCCTGGTCGCGCCGCGACCGACGGGCGGCTATCCCGGCCCCGCCCCGGTTGACACCGCCGCCAACCCGCCGATAGCGTGCGCCCACGGAGGTTCGACACGCGCATGACCCCGCGGCAACATCACCGATGCGCGACGCCCGCGCCCGCCGCACATCGCACCCGACCGCATGCTGCCCGGGCCGCGCGCCCGACCTTGACCGTCGTACTTGGCGTAGCCCTGCTCGCCCTGACCGCTCCCCCCGCCCACGCCCGCCTCAGCATCCTCGCGAGCCCGCCCGACCTCGTGGCGTTTTCAGATCTCGTTAGGAAATGTTCAGCCGACTGCGAGTATTTCGCGAGCCTGGTCGCCGAAGTGGACGCCGAGCCGAAGACGATTACTCTGCTCGTCAGTCGAGACGTTCTTTACTCCGAGATGGAGCGCGACTCGACCGGAGTGATCGGGCAGCGAGTGATGGGCGATGTGTTTCTCGGCTACGGCAACGCGATCGTCGACCTCGATGATCTCGAGGCGGTGCCCGAGTTGGAGCGGACGAACGACAGCTTCGCGTTTCGCGATCCGAGCTGGCCGGCGGAGGGAAGCTCGCGCTGTCAGCTCCTCGCGCACGTGCTCGGCGAATCGCTGACCGCCGCGCGCGAGCAGACGCCGGATCACTCGCGCTGCCATGCGGACGGAATGAACGCGGAGTCGCGCGTGCGCCTGTCATACGGACAGAGCGGCGCGGTCCTCGATCGAAGCTTCGGCACAGCGGGCGTGGACACGCAGACCTTGCGAGGAGTCATCGGTGACAACATCGAGGACATCGTCTTCCGGATCTCGTCGGGGAAGTGTGTGGGCTGCGTCCTGCTGCCGGACACGGAGCAGGGAGAGCGCTAGCGACACGCGCACGGACCGACGTGCGAGCCGGCTGCCGGTCCTATTCGCCGTCGTCGCTCTTGGCGTGAATGGCTGTGCTTCGAGTCTTCAAAGAAGCGACGCATCAGCGAGCATCGAGCACGTATCGACGGGGAGCGCGGCCAGTGTTTCCGCGCTCGATCGCCCGTCCGCCGATCCTCTCTCTCTGCTCGTCCGCACCTGCGAAGGCAGCGAAGACGCCATTTCCTTCTCCGGCGTGATCACCGCGGTCGGCACCGCGCCCGGCGCATTCAGCGGATCCGCGAACGCCTACCAGGACGTCACCTACCGCCTCGACTCTCCGTCCGACCTCCTCCTCGCCCGCGGGGAGTGGGCGCGCGATGTCGTGCCGCCTTGCGATGTGACCGTGAGCTACGAGGTGCAATGGAGCAGCCCGCTGGTCGATCACCGCGCCGGCGGCCTCGACCGCGAGCTCTTCCGCATCGGCGACCACCAGATCGTCGGCAGCACGCGCGGCTTCCGTCGTTGGGTGGCGATCGACACCTGGGCGACGCCGATCCTCGCGACCAATCAGCGCGTGGAAGATACGCGCGAGCTTCTGAGCGAGCGAACCAAGACCGACTGAGCCGCCTGCCGCATTCCGAACCGCCCCCTCACAGTCTCCTCACACAACTCTGCCAGGATGGCTCATCAGGATTCACGGAACCTGAGCGCACCAATGTTAAGAGTTTAACAGTCGCCTGCTAGCCTAAACTGCGTTTGCTAAGAGACAAACTCCACACAGCAACACGACCAGGAGGTCCGACGCATGAAGCTCGCCACCGTTCGTAACCATCTGCTGCTCGCCGGCGCCTTGCTCGCGCTGGCCGCCACGCAGTCGATGGCCCAGCACATCTACGATGGCAACATTCTTTGGGACAACTACAAGGGTGGTGTCCTGCTCAACCTCGAGCGCACCGGTCAGCCGGCGGCCTTCGGCGCTGTCCAGCTGTACAATCAGTTCGCGCACAACGACTCGCTCAATCCGCAGCTCGGCGATCCGTACAACAAGGTGAATCCGAACTTTGTCCCGGCGGCCGGAAGCCCGGCGAACGGCACCGTTGATCAGGTTGCCCGCATCGTGGTGAACGCTCGTGAATGCGACGCGCAGAGCTGCCCGACGCTTCCCGACTTTGCCAAGGTGGAAGAGGTCTGCTACCGCGGCGCCGTTCCGCCTGTCGGCGTGGGTACGGACTGGACGCAGGGTTGGACGTACTACAACGACACCGGCGCGGGCCGCACGGACATCAACTACGGCAAGCCGCTCGTCATCGTGTCGGGGCACATCACGTCGAACACGACCTGGTCGAGCTCGAACAACTATCTGCTTCGTGGTCGCGTCGACGTCGACAGCTTGAAGACCCTCACGATCCAGGCCGGTACCGTGGTCTTCGGTGAGAAGGCGACCGGCCCGTCGTTCCTCGCCGTCAACATGGGCGCCAAGCTCATCGCGGTCGGCACGGCGGCTCAGCCGATCATCATGACGAGCGACCAGGCGCCGGGCAGCATGCATGCCGGCGACTGGGGCGGAATCGTGTTGAACGGCCTCGCGATCGCGAATTGCGAGGACTGCCTGAACGGTCACTCGCACTGCCTGACCGAGGGCACGACCACCTATCACTGCGGAACCAACGACTGCGATAGCAGCGGCGACCTTCGTTACCTGCGTTCCGAGTACGCCGGTTATCTGCTGTCGCCGAACAACGAGCTCAACTCGATCACCTTCTGCAGTTGCGGCGTCAACACCCGTGCGGAGTACCTCGAGTCCTTCCGCGGTCTCGACGACGCATTCGAATTTTTCGGCGGCAAGGTCACGCTGAAGCACGCCATCGGCATCGGCGGCGGCGACGACTACTGCGATTGGCAGATGGGCTACCGCGGCACGGTACAGTTCATGATCGCCCAGAACTGGGGCGACGGCGGCGGCGAAAAGGGTATCGAGGCGGACAACAATGAGTTCAGCCTCAACGCCACTTGCCGTTCGAACCCGGTGATCGCGAACTGCACCTTCATCTGCACCGACCACATCACTGGAACGGCGACCGCGGGCGCGAACCTTCGCCGCGGCACCGACGCGCAGATCTACAACTGCATCTTCCAGGGTTGGAAGAGCACCGCGCTCAACCTCCAGAACAACGAAACGGCGGCGCGTGGCTTCTACCCGGCGGTCGGCGTTCCGTGCGGACCGAGCTCCTCGGTCGACGACAACGTTACCGTCGCTCAGCTGAACGTCCGTGCGATCAGCCCGGCGACGACCTCGGCCATGTTCTTCGTCGATCTGCCGCAGGCCGGTGCGACCAAGCTCGGCGTCTACGACGTGAAGGGCCGTCTGGTCCACTCGGATGAGGTGAACCTGAACTCCGGCGTGCAGACGCTGACCTGGAACGCGAGC
>CAZZAH010000194.1:0-1855 GCA_964652115.1 uncultured bacterium
CACCCAAGTGACGAGGGGGAGAGACACCTTCCCCGCGGCGAGTTCCGCAGCTCGTCCTCTACCCGCGCTTCTGCCTTCGCCTTCGGTGCCGGACGAGCGAGGACTGTCTGAGCCGCGGGGAAGGTGTCTCTCCCCCACACGCACTTGAGGCCAGCACTACACCCAGTGCCAGCCTCAGGAGCCTTTCGCGTTGCGCCCGCAGGCGCTGTGGTTGGACTGCGGCCCGAGTGCGCGTGTCCCCTTGCCGGGTCGCCGCTCGGGCGGCAAGCTACGGCGGATGATCCGAAGCGGTGCCCATTCGAACGCTCCTTTCACGAGGGGCGCGGCACCGGAAGGCCGCCACGCCGGGGAAAATCAGAGCTCGCGAAGAGATGGACGGACGAGAGGCCGCTCGAGCGAGCGGCCGGGACACTAGTCGGTCGCGAAGCGCAGACCGATCCCGGACCACATTCCGCGATGATCAGGGTTCTGCGCCGCACTTCCGTGGCTATAGCCGAACGAGGGACTGAAGCTCAGACCTCCGAGGTCGATCTCCGCCGACAAGGCCAACGTCGCATCCTGGAAGCCGAAGGGCTGACCAAGATCGCCGAAGGCCAAGGACGGAGACACGCAGACACTGATCGACTCCGAGCTATTCAACGCGAACCCCGGGCAGCAGCTCGCCTGCACGTAGGACGCGTCATACAGATCGAAGTCATAGCTGTACGAGAGGGCCGGCGCGAGCCGGCTCTGGTGCGCGCACTCACACGAAAGCTCGTGCGAGGCACGCTCGCCCGACGCGGCGCCCGGATAGTCGTAGCGCGTCAGACCGAAGAACACGTCGAAGAGCTGATCACTGAGCGGAACCTCGAAGGCGGCGCCCGCCGTGAGGTCGAGCTCATCCGATGCGCGCATCACCGCTCGATCACTCGGAACGTAGGAGCCCCACGCGTCGAGAGAGAGGGGCGTGCCGATTAGAGAGAAGCTTGCGGTCGGTTGAAGCGCGGGCTGATCCGCGAGGATCGCGCCGCGCGCGACGTACTTCGAATTGAAGTCGAATCCGATCTCGTCGAGGTGAACGAAGCTGTTGGCGCGGGCACTGCCCGCGAGCGTGAGGGCCATGACGGTCACGGCGACGACTCGGGGCTTGTGCATCGAAACCTCCTCTCGCCGGGTAGTCGCGCCGTGCGGCGACGCTTCGAGGAGGGAGACGTAAGTCGCGCGCCAAGCCGATTCGAGGCGCCGGCATGCGACGGGAGCAAGCCAATCGCGAGTTACGAAGGCCGGATTCGACGGGGTCGCAAGCGCTTCGGGGGGGAGCGTCGTGCACGGCTCCGGGCGGCTCGCAGGCTTGCGTGAACGCGCGCACTGCGCATTGCCGAAACGCCGTGCGCGTCGCATTCAATCTGCACGGTCACCGCGAGGATCAACCCTGGAGCGTGCCGCCGTTCCAGCGCCGCATCATGTCCGCCGCGGTGGCGGCGTGCTCGTCCAGCCGCTCCGCCTCGACATCGACTGGGGCGAATAGCACGAAGAAGAGGCTAGATGTCGCCAAGGTGACCTGCGTCCGCGCCGAGTCGGACGAAGGATTGCCGAACGGTCCGAGTCGATCGGCGAGGCAGGGTCTCCCGTCGAGGTGGATCTCCTCTTTTCCGATGCCCGGATACCCTTCGCCCGCGAGGCCGAGGCGGAGCGCGACGCGCCCATCGCCCGGCTCGATCTTGGCGAGGTCATAGAGTCCGACCGGAAGCGCGAGCGAGAGCGACACGAGGTTGGCGGCGTCGACCGCCGAGCTCACTTGGTAGAGGCCCTTGCCTTGAAGCACGCGGCGAAGGAGCGCCTCCGACGCGGGGCGAGTGCGGGTCGGGTCGAGTCC
>CAZZAH010000194.1:1955-7808 GCA_964652115.1 uncultured bacterium
GGATTCGGTCCGAGCGAAAGTTGAAGGCCGGCCGGCGCGGGACCGTTCGCGACCGCGGCCGGCCCCGCGATCGTGTAGTCCCAGATGCCGCGGCCGTAGGTGGCGAAGCGCAGCTTGTCGAGCGCGGGCACGTATTCGACATCCCAGTAGGTGGTGAGCGGCGCCTCGGTGCCGTGGATGTCGTTCCAGATCGATCCGTCCCAGAAGTAAGGACCCGACTCCGCCGCGGCGTAGAGCCCGCCATCCGCCGCGAGCGCCAAGCCGAGCACCATGGTGGAGGGAAGGCCGTTCCCCATCGCGGTGAAGCTGGCGCCGCCGTCGACCGTCTTCCACACGCCGGGGTTTGTATAACCATTGCCGCCGACGTAGCAGACGAGCGGATCGATCGGCGAAGGCTCGATCGCGGTGCCGTAGAAGTAGTGCGAGAAGGGACCGTTGTTCGTCGACTGCGTCCAGCCCGCGCCGGCGTTGGTCGAGTAATAGATGCGCCCGCCGTTGGTCACCGCATACCAGTGGTCCGGATCGGCCGGCGAGATGGCGAAGGCGGTGACGTACTGGCCCGAACCGCCGCCGAAATCGAAAGGAAGCATCGTGTTCGAGTAGGTCTCACCCGCCACGCGCGTGCATCGCCAGATGTGCCGCGCGCAGAAGTAGTACACGTTCGGATCGACGGGATCGGCGAGCAGGAAGGGCAGGAACGACACGCCGTCCGGCTCCGACGGGAAGTCGACGAACAGGAGCGAGCCGGGATCCGCCTCGGTCTCTTGCACGAGGGTGAAGCCGGGATAGCACGAGTACGCCATGTTGAGCGTGTGATCCGATGAGGTCGTGTGGCCGTAGTCGCCGCTCACCGCTTGCACGAAGTCCATGAACGGTTGGCCGAGTGACGGCAGCGAGTTTTGCCAGCCTTGGTCCTGCGAGCCCGCGCCGATCAGGTAAGGATCGTTCGCGCTGCTCAAGATCGAGTAGTACTGGCTGACCGCGAGGCCGTGCTCCGACACGTTGTCGACCGTATGACCGTCGTCGGTCGAGATGTAGGTGCCGCCGTCGGTGTCGAAGAAGAAGCGCTGGCTCCCGCCCTGCATCACGCAGTCGATGCCGAAGATGTCGGCGTGAAGCTTGGTGTCCTCCTGGCCGTAGTACTGCGACCAGTCATTGATGATCGAGAAGGTGGTGCCGCCGTTGGTCGAGCGATGGCAGTTGATGTCGCCCCAGAAGACCAGGTTCGTGTTGTTGATCGCGGCGCAGAGCGTCTCGTAGAAGCCGGGCATGTCGGAGCGATAGATCCAGTTCGCGCCGGCATCGCTCGAGCGATAGAGCTTCCACGTGCCGCTTACGTTCAATCCCACGTAGAGGGTCGGCCCCCCCGCTTCGGAGCCGGTGAGCACCGCGGAGCTCGCATTGACCGCGACCGTCCCGACCGTGGTGAAGGTCACGCCGAAGTCGGTCGAGCGCTGGCAGGTCTGTCCCCACATCGCGTAGACGTTCGCGCCGCCCGTTCGGCTCATCCAGATGTCGGGACGCTTCGCGAGCGCGAAGTTGCTGACGATGGCGAAGCCGACGCCGCCGTTGTCCGAGCGACAGAGGTAGTACTTCCTGAGCCCGCCCTGAATGCCGTCGATCAGGAGGTACACCTTCCGCGGATTCGAGAGGTCGCGGATGGCGCGAATCACGTTGGTCGTCGTTTCGGGCAAACCGGTCGGGACGAACCAGCTCGTGCCGCGATTGGTGGTGGCGTGGATCAATCCGCCGCCCGCGGAGACCCACACCTCGGGCGAGCCCGGCACCGCGATGAGGTGCTCGACGCCATAGCCGACCGCGTCGGAACGTGGCGTCCAGCCGGCGCCGGAGATGTTGCCGCTCCAGACTCCGCCGTTCGCCGATCCGACGAGGATGCCGCCGCCGCCCTGCGGGTCGAGCGTCGTGACGTGGGTCCGGCCCGCCAGATTCGCGCTTCCCACCTCGTCCCAGAGGTTGCTGCGGATGCCGCCCTCCGCCTCGCTCTGCCGCGCGAGGAAGGCGGCGCGCCAGTTCGCGCGCTCGATCTCGCGCCAGCTCATGCCGTCGGGCGTGCGGTGCATCTCCTCGATCCAGGCGGCGCGACGTTCCTGCATCCGCTCCTCGTCCTCCCGTTCGGCGAGGCGAGACTCGAGCCGATCACCGGCCCTCGGCCGCTCTGCGGCGTGGATCCGTGGCGGGCACAGGACGCCGGCGCAGAGGAACAGGACCAGCAGGTTCGGTAGGGTTGCACGCATCGACCGTCCTCCTCGTTGAGCGGGGCAAGAGAGCTGGGTTGCGGATCGGCCGGGATTCGACAAGCGTCCTTGATTCTAGCAAGCGAAGGGGCTTTCCTTGTGTCCGTCTTCCGCCGGGGATGGAATTCCCCGATGCCCCCGCCTCATGGAAAGGAGAGACCGTGCGCTTCCGACTGTCGCTCACTCTGGTTGCCCTCGCCTTCGCCTCGACGGCGGCATGGGCCGTTACTCAGCACGAAGCTCCCTCCGGTGTGGAGGTGGATCGTCGCGGCGAGATCACCGAGATGGCGCGCGTGCCCGAGGCCTCGCCGCTCATCCGAAACGAAGCGTGGGGCGACTTCCTGCGCCGCAGTCCCGGATGGATCGCTCGCTGGGACGCGACGCAGGGCGGACCTTCGCGCTTGGAAGGACCTCCGACCGCGATTCCCGGATGGAACGGCGCTCGCCTCGATGCGCCGCACGCTGCCGACGCGGCCATCGCCGCACTTCGTCAAGCCAGCTCGTGGATCCCGGTCGATGAGCTCGAGCATGTGCGCACGATCGAGGATCGCTCCGGCTTCTGGGTTCACTTCAGCCAGAAGCACGACGGCGTGCCGGTGTGGGCCAGCCGCGTCAGCCTGCGTCTGACCTTCGATGGACGTGTGGCCGCGATCACCAACCGCGCCTATCCCGGGCTCGAGCTCTCGGTCCTACCGAGCGCGTCGCGCGGCCGCGCGGAGTCGGAGTCGAGCTTCGGCCTTCCCGCCGGCAGCAAGCAGCTCGGCGACGCGGAGCTCTACATCCTCCCGATTCGCCACGCCACCGGGCCTGAGTTCCGCCTGGTTTGGAAGAGCGAGTGGCGGAACGACACGACGCATGGACGCTGGGACGCTTTCGTCGACGCGACGGACGGCTCGCTGCTCTGGCGCTATGACGCGAGCCACTACGCGGATGTGAGCGGACGCGTGACCAGTTCGGTCGAGCTTCAATCGCCCGACGGCACCTTCGTCACGCGCGGTCTGCCCTACGCCACGATCGAGGTGGTCGATCCTGACTCGGTCCCCTTCCCCACCGCGACCGACGCCAGCGGCAACTACGTCGCCACCTCCGTCGCCACGACGGGACGCAGCCTCCGCGGCACCATGGCGGGCGGCTTCGGCATCACGCTGAACGAAGCGCAGGGAGGCGCTACCACCGTTCACACCATCCCCCTCGCGGACGGAAATCCCGTGACCGCCGACTTCGATTGGGGCACGAGCTCCAGCGACCCCGCGGCGCGCGACACCTACTACCACGCGATGGTGGCGCACGATTACATCCAGGTGGTCGATCCGAGCTTCCACCTGCTCGACTACCAGATGCCGCTTCGAGTGAACATCGATGACGCCTGCAACGCCTTCTGGGACGGCGAAGGGCTCAACTTCTTCCGCGCGGGCGGCGGCTGCGTGAACATCGGCCGCATCGCCGACGTCGTCTACCACGAGTATGGCCACGGCATCACCGACTTCCAGTACCGACCCTTCTTCCCCAACAGCGCGATGCACGAAGGCTTCTCCGACTACTACGCCGCATCGATCACGGGACAGCCGGTGATCGGAATCGGCTTCCTCGGGCCGGGCACGTCCCTCCGGCGGGTCGACGTCGATCACGTGTGGCCCGACGACATCAGCAACGATCCGCACGAGACCGGCCTCATCGTGGCGGGCGCGCTCTGGGACCTGCGCGAGATGGTCGGCACCTCCCGCGCCGACTCGCTCTTCCACTTCGCTCGCTACGGTTATTCCGACAACTTCGATGACTACTTCGCCGACCTGCTGCTCTACGACTCGGGCGACAACAACATCTACGACGGCACGCCGAACTTCGGCGCGGTCACCGGCTCCTTCCGCCATCACGGCATCGGCGACTACTCGATCCACGTCTCGCACCTGCCGGTCAAGGACAGCGAAGGCACGGCGCAGGAGTTCGGGCTCACCGCGAGTTTCCTCTCGATCTTCCCGCTGGCCGACGGCTCGGCGCATGCGCATGTCACGATCGACGTGGGCGAAAACAGCGAGACCTTCGACTATCCGATGACCGCGACCGGCGGCATCCGCGAGTACACGCACAACCTCGCGGCGCAGCCGAGTGGCGCGATCGTTCGTTACTACTTCACCGCGACCGACACGACCGGAGCGACCGTGACCCTGCCCGAGGGCGGGGCGGACGATCCCTTCGTCTTCCGCGTCGGACCCGACACGACGGCCCCCACCATCGCGCATGAACCGCTGCTCGATCTTCCGGCCGATTCACCGAACGTGCGCGTTCGCGCCGAGGTCGAGGACAACCTCGATCAGGACCTCGCCGAGGTGCACGTGGTGTGGCGGCGGAACGGTGCGAACGAGCAGACGACGCCGATGTCCCTCCTCAGGGGGAACACCTTCGAGGGCCTGCTTTCGCTGACGGGCTCGGCGCTCGGCGACGCCATCGACTATCGGATCGAGGCGATCGACGGCGCGGCCGTGCCCAACACGGCGCTCTCGCCGGAGAGCGGCTTCAACACCTTCGTGCTGGTGCGCGGCTCCTTCGCCGACTTCGAGAGCTCGAACGGAGGCCTCATCCCGGCCGGCGAGTGGCAGTGGGGAATGCCGAGCTTCCCGATCACGCCGTATTCGGGCGAGAAGGTTTGGGGCACGGTGCTCGACGGCAACTACAGCAACGGCACGACCTCGATCCTTGAGCTGCCGCCGCTCGACCTGACCGCGTTTTCCCACGCCGGCCTGACCTTCCAACACAGCATGCTCAGCGAGCCGCACTACGACGGCGGGGTGGTCGAGGTCACGACCGACGGCGTCGCCTGGAACGTCCTCTATCCCGACGGCGACTACGACGATCCGAGCCTGGACGCCACGCAGCGTCCGGGCTTCACCGGCGGCGACGGCACGTGGCGCATGGCGGAGTTCGATCTCGGCACCTACGTCGGCACCGCGGGCGCGCGCGTGCGGCTGCGCTTCGCCTCCGACGTCGGCGTGACCGGGCCGGGTTGGTACATCGACGACCTGCAGGTGGTCGACCGGCAGATTTATCTGCGTCCACTCGGGCTCGCGGCCGCGAACGCCGACGGCGAGGGTGTGCTCCTGACCTGGAACTCTCCCGAGAATCCATTGGCGAAGCGGAACGCACCGCTCTCCGGCTACAACCTCTATCGCGCGAATGACGCGAGCGAAACGCCCGCGCGCTTGAACACGACGCCGATCACCGCCACGCGTTACGTCGACGCGACCGCGGTGAGCGGACAGACCTACGCCTACTGGGCGACCACGGTCTATCCCGACGGCGAGAGTCGTCTGGCCGGACCGGTCTTCGGTTCGACCTTCCAGCCGACCTTCTCGATCGAGATCGCGGCCATGACCGCGAGCGTCGATTCGATCGGCGCCGAGGTCGACACCAGCGCCGTGGTCGCGAACCACGGAACGGGGCAGCTCGAGGCGAACGTCTACCTCGGCGCGGAGAACCAGACGATCGACGATCTCCGCTACTCGGTCGACCTCACGCAGAGCGATGAGGAGTGGCACCTCCTCGCGAGCGATGGCGATTCGACCGGCGGTCCCGACCTCCTCTCGATCGAGACGAAGCAGAC
>CAZZAH010000195.1:0-1415 GCA_964652115.1 uncultured bacterium
GTGGCCGGACGACGCCTGCAGCGCATCGGGCTTTCGGCCACGGTGCATCCGATCGAGCTCGCGGCGCGCTTCCTCGTCGGCACGGAGCCTGCGGGGCCGATGCCCGCGTGCACCATCGTGCAGCTCGACGCCAGGCGCGATCTCGACCTCGCGATCGAGGTGCCGCCGACCGATCTCGAGGCGGTCTGCGCGCACGCGCAATGGCGAGACATCTACGACCGCATCGCCGCGCTGATCCTGGAGCATCGGACGACGCTCATCTTCGTCAACACGCGCGCGCGGGCGGAGCGCATCGCGCATCTGCTCGAGGAACGGGTCGGGGCGGAGAACGTCGCCTCGCACCACGGCAGCCTATCGAAGGAGCGGAGGCTGCAGCTCGAGGAGCGGCTCAAGGCGGGGAATGTTCGCGCGCTCGTCGCCACCGCTTCGCTCGAGCTCGGCATCGACATCGGAAGCGTCGACCTCGTCTGCCAGGTGGAGTCGCCGCGGAGCGTGTCGACCTTCTTGCAGCGCATCGGGCGTTCGGGGCACGCGCTCAACCGACAGCCGAAGGGACGGCTCTTTCCGACCACGCGCGACGAGCTGGTCGAGTGCACCGCGCTCTTGAAGGCGATCGCGGCCGGGCGGCTCGATCGCGTGCATCCGCCCGAGGCGCCGCTCGACATCCTCTCGCAGCAGATCGTGGCGGAGTGCGCGGCCGAGCCCTGGCCGATCGACGCGCTCTTCGACCTGATGCGGCGCGCGCTTCCCTTCGCGAACCTCAAGCGCGAGGACTTCGACCAGATCGTCGAGATGCTCACCGATGGAATTCCGGTTGGACTGGGTCGCGCGGCCGAGCTTCTGCATCAGGATCGAGTGAATCGAGTGCTGCATGGACGGCGCGGCGCGCGTCGCACCGCGATCGAGTCGGGCGGCGCGATCCCCGACAACGCCGACTATCGCGTGCTGGCCGAGCCCGACAACAGTTTCG
This sequence comes from uncultured bacterium, assembly GCA_964652115.1. GTDB lineage: Bacteria > Eisenbacteria > RBG-16-71-46 > CAIMUX01 > CAIMUX01 > JADJQY01. The sequence continues at coordinate 971 of CAZZAH010000195.1, forward strand.
TCGGCACGATCAACGAGGACTTCGCGGTCGAGAGCCAGGCGGGCGACATCTTCCTACTCGGCTCGACCTCGTGGCAGATCCGGAAGATGGAGCCCGGCATCGCGCGGGTGGTCGATGCGCAGGGCGCGCCGCCGACGATTCCGTTCTGGTTGGGCGAAGCGCCGTCGCGCACGCCGGAGCTCTCGGCCGAGGTCTCGGCGCTTCGTTCGAGTTGGCTCGAGCATGGCGCCCTCGCCTTCCGCGCCGACTCGGCGGGCGACGTTCCCGAGCCCGCCATCGAGCAGCTCGATCGATACTTCCGCGCCGAGCGTGATGCCCTGGGCCTTTTGCCGACGCAGCGCGACATCGTCTACGAGCGCTTCTTCGACGACTCCGGTGGAATGCAGATCGTGGTGCACGCGCCCTTCGGTGGACGAATCAACCGCGCGCTCGGTCTCGCGCTGCG
>CAZZAH010000195.1:1515-3348 GCA_964652115.1 uncultured bacterium
CTGCTCGCGGTCGTTCGCGGCACCGAGGCGGGGACGATCCGGCTCCACGCGCGCGACACCGCGGAGCCGTCGCCCTTCTCGCACGAGATGCTGACCTCGAAGCCCTGGTCCTACCTCGACGACGCGCCGCTCGAGGAGCGGCGCGCGCGCGCGGTCACCCTTCGTCGCACCTTGCCGGAAGAATCGCGCGAGCTGGCGGCGCTCGACGTGGAAGCGATCCGGGTCGTGATCGAGGAGACGAAGCCCGAGCCACGGAACGCAGAGGAGCTGCATGAGCTGCTCTATGACTTGGTGGCGCTCGAGCCGAGGAGCATCGAGGCGCGCGGTTGGGGCATCGCGAGCGAATGGCGCGCGCATTTCGAGCAGCTCATCGCGCGCGGCCGCGCCGACGAGGTAGAGGTCGCGGGCCGTCGACTTTGGTTCGTGGCGGAGCGCGCCCGCGCGCTTCGTCGACTCTGGCCGAGCTTGACCGCGACGATCGAGAACCGCTGGGAAGAGTCGGTGCTCGGAGCCGACGTGACCGAGGAATCGGCGCTGAGCGCGATCACGCGCGGTTATCTCGACTACCTGGGGCCGGTGACCGCGGACGAGCTTGCCGACGCGACGGGCGTTGCTGCCGGTCGCCTTCGCATCGCAATCGCCGCGCTCGAAGCCGAGGGCTCGATCCTTCGCGGCTCGTTCCGCCCGGGGGCGATCGACGAGGAAGTGTGCGACCGCGGTCTTCTTGCGCGCATCCATCGGATGACGCTCGATCGACTGCGGCGCGAGATCGAACCGGTCTCCGCGCAAGACTACCTTCGCTTCCTGCTCACCTGGCAACATGCCGCGCCGGGAGCGCAGCTGGCGTCCCGACGCGGGCTCCTCGAAGCCATCACGCAGCTCGCGGGCTTCGAGGCGCCGGCGCGCGCTTGGGAGCGTTCGCTTCTTCCCGCGCGCGTTCAGGGCTACAGCGAGTCCTGGCTCGACGAGCTTTGCCTCACCGGGCAAGTCGTGTGGGCGCGCCTCTCGCTTCCGGGCAACGGCGCGGAGAACCCGCGTCGAGGTGCCGCCTCCGCCGCGACGCCGATCACGCTCGCTCCACGCGGCGATCTCCCATTACTGCTCCGCGGAGCGCGAGACGGCGCCGCGCCGATCCCGTCGATCGGTCTCGCGTCCGAGATCCACGCGCTGCTCCAACATCGAGGCGCACTTTTCCTCGAGGACATCGCGCGCGAGCTCGGACGCTTGAAGACCGAGGTCGAGCGCGGATTGTGGGAGCTGGTCGCGGGTGGCCTGGTTGCGGCCGATGGCTTTCAAGCGCTCCGGACTCTGATGAAGCCCGAAGGGATGGGCGAGCGCGCCGGGTTCGAACGTCGCCTGCGTCGCCTGAAGCGGCGAGGCCTCGCGCCGAGCGTGGTCATGCCCGCGGGGCGATGGTCGCTGCTGTCTGAGTTGCCAGGTCTCCAGCAGGAGGAGGCCGCGGCGCTCTGGGCGGAGCAGCTCCTTCGCCGCTACGGCGTCGTCTTCCGCGACGTGATCCGCCGCGAGAGCTTCACCATTCCTTGGCGCGAGATCCTGCGTGTGCTCCGCCGCCGCGAAGCGAGAGGGGAAGTGCGCGGCGGCCGCTTCGTCACCGGCTTTCACGGCGAGCAGTACGCGCTGCCGGAGGCGATTCCTCTGCTTCGCCAGACGCGCCGGCGCGAACGAACAGGTGAGGAGGTCGAGCTCTCGGCCGCCGATCCGCTCAACCTCGCCGGCTTCCTCACGCCGGGCGCGCGCACCGCCGCGGTCACGCGTCGTCGCGTTCGCTTCGTCGATGGGTTGCCGGGCGAGATCGAGAGCGCGCCGCGAAGA
>CAZZAH010000195.1:3448-7776 GCA_964652115.1 uncultured bacterium
TCGATCAGGCCGCGCCGATAGCTTCGGCTCATTCGGAGCGAGAGCCCGGAGTGAAGGACCACCTCGCCGTCGCCGTGCCAGTCGGGGACCATCTCGCGCACGCGGTCGAGGTTCACGATGGTCGAGCGATGGATGCGCGCGAATCGAGCCGGGTCCAGGCGACACGCCAGCTCGGAGAGGGTTTCGCGCAGGAGCAGGGTGCGCGCGCCGAGATGCAGCTCGACGTAGTTTCCGGCGGCGCCGATCCAATCCACCTCCTCGACCTTGAGGAAGACCACGCGATCGCCGTCGGCGACGGTGAGGCGACGCAGCCAGGCGGTGGGCTCGGGTCGGCTCTCGAGGAGCGCATTGAGCTTAGCGGCCGCGTCCCATGCGTTCCCAACCGCGAGCTCGTGCCTCGCGCGTTCGAGCGCGACGTTCAGACGGGCTTCGCTCACCGGCTTCAAGAGGTAGTCGACCGCGTGCGCCTCGAAGGCGCGGATCGCGTAGTGATCGAAGGCGGTGACGAAGACGACGCGAGGCAGGTACACCGGCGCGATAGCATCGATCACCGCGAATCCGTTTCGCTCCGGCATCTCGACGTCGAGGAAGAGAAGGTCGGGCCGCTCGCGCAGGACTCCCTCGATCGCCTCGAGTCCGGTCGCCGCTTCTCCGACCACCTCGACATCGGGAGCCTCCGCGAGTCGGATGCGCATGCCTTCGCGCGCGAGGGGCTCGTCGTCGGCCAAGAAGACGCGCATCAGGAACCAACCTCGGCTGGAGCGCGCGGGTCGGCTTCAGCGGCGGCGCTGTCTTCGCGGTACGGAAGCGAGACGCGAACCACGGCGCCTCCCGTGTCGGAGGCCCCGAGCTCGATTCGATGCTTGTCGCCGTAGAGATGAAGAAGCCGGGAGCGCGTGTTGCCGAGGCCGATCCCCTCCGGTCCCGGACCTGCGCCGCGCCAACCGATGCCATCGTCCTCGATCCGAAGCTCGAGCGAGTCTGCTTCACGCCGCGCGCCGATCGTGATCGTGCCGGGTCCGCCTCGCGCCGCGATGCCGTGCTGGATCGCGTTCTCGAGCAGCGGTTGGAGCAACATGGCCGGCACAAGCGCCGCGCCGACTCGAGCATCGATCTCGCGCCGGATCGTGAGGCGGTCGCCGAAGCGGAGGCATTGGATCTCGAGGTAGCGATCCACCATCCGGAGCTCGCGCTCGAGCGGCACCTCCGCCGGCAGGTCGCGATCGAAGGAGACGCGCAACAGCTCACCCAAGCTTTCGAGCATCCGAGTTACCAGGCGATGCTCGCCCTTCATCGAGGTCACCGCGATCGCGTTCAGCGTGTTGAAGAGGAAGTGGGGGTTGAGCTGATTGCGTAGCACCTCCATGCGCGCGTCGGCGAGGTCCGCACGCAGACGAGCGGTGGAGTGCTCGCGTTCGCGCGCCAGCCTCGCGTGATGAAGCGCCATCCATCCGCCCACCGCCGCCCAATAGATCAAGAGATCCATCGCCAGGTAGATCTTGAGCAGATAGCCGAGCCGAAAGGAGAAGCGATTCGGCACGCCTTCGATCAGGAACCCGTAGACGACGACGCAGGCCGCGAGGTGCGCGAGCGCGAAGAGAACGCTCGCGAGGGCGTGGATCGGCGCGGCTCGTCGCCAGCGAGGCGCGTCGAGCGGGAATCTCCGGCAGAGCTTCTCGATGAGGAGCGTGAGCGGGATGAAGAGGATCCAGCGCGGCATCGTCATCTTGAGTGCGTGCAGCCAATCGGCCGCGCGGCCCTCGTAGGCGGCACGCGCCATCAGCTGACCGGTCTCGAGCAGGCCAAGCAGGACGGGCGCGCCGACCACAATCGTCCAAGCGATTCGCGAACGAAGGAGCGGTTTGCCGAGCGTGGAGCGCATGCAAAAACTCTATAGAGGTGGACGCGCATCGGCAATGCGCAAGCGCGCGATCCAACGAACGGTCAACGCTTCCACTTCGTCCCGCGTACCACCGCTTCATCCCAACCCGCTCCGTTCGATCCCGGCCTGATCGCGTCGATTCGCGCGAGACCGAATACTCGGTCCAGCCGCCGGGGGCAGAGTCCATTCGACGAGAGGAGCATCTCCCATGCAGCCGATCCTTCGCGGCCTCAAGTACGCGGGCTTCCTGCTCGCCTGGAGCGCGGCAACGTGTGCGCCGCGTGCCGACGCCCAAAGCTTTACCCGTGTCACCGACCCTTCGAATCCTGTCGTGACCGACGCATGGAACAGCGGCGGCGGATCGTGGATCGACCTCGACCAGGACGGCGACCTCGACCTCTTCGTGGCGAACGGCAACCTGGTCAGTCAGAACAACGCGCTCTACCTGAACCTGGGTGGCGGCGCCTTCAAGCGCGTCACGACCGGCGCGATCGTGAACGACGGGGGCTCATCCATCGGAGGCACCTGGGGCGACTATGAAAACGACGGGCGCGCCGACCTCTTCGTCACCAATCGAAACAACGTGGGCAACTTCCTCTATCACGCGACCGGCGACACGACCTTCACCAGGATCACGACCGGGCGGATCGTGACCGACGTGTCGAACTCGAACAGCTCTTCCTGGAGCGATCTCGATCGCGACGGCGACCTCGATCTCTACGTGGTCAACTTCACCGCGGCCGACTTCCTCTATCGAAACGAGGGCGGACCTGCGTTCACGTTCGCCGCGATCGACACCGCCGGGCTGCTCGCGGGCACGGGGCCATCGATCCCCGGCGCATGGGCCGACTACGACAACGATCGCGATCAGGATCTCTTCCTCGGCATCGCCGGCACCGGCAACGATGTCCTCTGGCGGAACGAAGGCCACTTCGCGTTCACCGCCGTGCCGTTCGCGGACGGGCGATCGACGCTCGGTGGGAGCTGGGGCGACTTCGACAACGACGGCGACCTCGACTTGGTCGCGACCAACTTCTTGAATCAGAAGAGCATCCTCTACCGAAACGGCGGCGCGCCGAGCTACGCGCTCACGCCCGACCTCGCGAGCCCGGTTTCGAACGTCGCCGCCAGCGCGGTCGGCAGCGGCTGGGGCGACTACGACAACGACGGCGACCTCGACCTCTTCCTCGCGACCGACAGCCAGCACAGCCTGCTCTTCGACAACGGCGGCCCGCCGAGCTACGCCTTCACGCGCATCACGAGCCACACGCTGGTCAACGACATCGGCTCCTCCTTCGGCTGTGTCTGGGGCGACTACGATGCCGACGGCGCGCTCGACCTCTTCGTCGCGAATCAGCTCAATCAGCCCGACTTCCTCTTTCACAACGACGGCAACGCGAAGCATTGGCTGACCGTGCGCCTCACGGGAACGCTCTCGAATCGCTCCGCCATCGGCGCGCGCGTGCGTGTCCGCGCGATCGTGCAAGGGGCGGCGATCTGGCAGACGCAGGAGGTGCTCGGCCAGACCGGCTACAACTCGCAGAATCTCGATCTGCACTTCGGCCTTGATCAGAGCGCCGTGGTCGACTCGATCTCCATCGACTGGCCGTCGGGAGGGCGTGATCTGCTGCTCGCCGTCGCTGCGGATCAGCTGCTCCGCGTGGTCGAAGGGTCGAGCACGGCCGCGATCGACGCATCGAGCGCGCGTGGCGACGTGAAGCTCTGGCAGGTCGGCACGAGCGCGACGATTCGCCTCGTGTTGCCGAGCGCGATCGAGGCGAGGCTTCGACTCTACGATCCTTCCGGGCGTCTCCTCCGTGATCGCCTCGTGCGCGCGGGCGAGCTCGACCTCGAGCGATCCGGTTCGCTGGCGGGCGGCGTCTACGTCTGCCGTCTCTCGTATCTCGACGGCGGGCGTGCGGCGGAGAGGTCGTTGCGGCTGGTGCGGGTGAGGTAGGGGCCGCTACTCGCGCTCGAGCTGATCGAACCAGAGCGCGGTGAAGAAGACGGTCCAGAGAAAGTTGTACGTCGTGAAGGGGAGGAGCACGCCGCGCGTCGCGCGGTCGACCATCTCGCGCACGACCTTCATCTCGAGGTAGGGACGAAGCGGATTGGCGTCGCCGAGCACGTGCGCGCGCAGCATCTCCGCGATCACCGGCGACGCGAGCTGTGCTGTGATCGGCGGCTTGGGCCCGCTCTTCGGCCGATAGACCATCTCGCGCGGGACCGCCTCGGCCAGCAAGCGCTTCAGCACCGCTTTCGACTCGCGTTGCTCCGGCCAGTCGATCGCTTGCTCGAAGCCGAGGCGCACGACCTTTGGATCGAGGAAGGGAAACGCGCAGTCGAGATGCGTGCCGAAGAACGCCGGCGCGCTCTTCTGGGCGGTCATGTTGCAGACGATGTGGGCGAGGTCGAAACCCCGGACCTCCCCGTCGGTCTCGACGCT
>CAZZAH010000196.1:0-7767 GCA_964652115.1 uncultured bacterium
CCGACCGGGAGCTTCCAGACCTCGGTCATCAGCTCCCAATTCCAGCGGATCGCCTCGCGCTTGAAGTAGTCGCCGAAGGAGAAGTGCCCAAGCATCTCGAAGAAGGTGAGGTGCCGCGGCGTGAAGCCGACCGATTCGATGTCGGTCGCGCGGAGACACTTTTGAATCGTCGCCACGCGGCGATGCTCGAGCGGCTCGCGCGTGGAGTAGTTCCTCTTGAACTGCACCATTCCGGCCGAGGTGAAGAGGAGCGTCGGATCGTCCTTCGGCACGAGCGGCGCACCCTTTATGACGCGGTGGTTTCGCTCGCGATAGAACTGAAGGAAGCTCTCCCGGATGTAACGGGCCGTGTCTTGTCGTCCTGTGTCGCTCATGCCTCTTCCTCGGTGGAAACGATCCGGCGGAGGCCCGCTTCGAGCCCTCCGCCGGTGGATGCCCCAACTCACTTTCGGCGCGATCTCGCACGCCCTAAAGCGGGCATGCCCTACCGCCGATATGCCTGCCGCGAGCGCCTCCGCCGGCAGGCTCCGCCCGGCAAGATTAGGCTCGCGCGCGCGCTCCCGAACGCCGGTCACGCACCGCGCCGGCGCCTTCCGGTATCTCGTCGGCCAAGGCTTCGGCCAATACGTCCGGCTTGGGCTCCGTCTTGCCGCGCGACGCGTCCTTCTTCGAAGCGTTCGTGCCGCGGATCGCCGGCAAGCCGACCGCGACCCTGATCTGATCCTCGAGCTTCGCCGCCAGCTCCGGATTTTCGCGCAGCGTGTCGCGCGACTTGTCACGTCCCTGGCCGAGCCGCGTCTCCGCATAGCTGATCCAGGTGCCCGACTTCTGCAGGATGCCGGCGTCCAACCCCAAATCGATCAGCTCACCCGTGCGCGACAGCCCTTCCTTGTACAGGATGTCGAACTCCGCGGCACGGAAGGGGGGCGCGACCTTGTTCTTGACCACGCGCACCTTGGTGCGGTTGCCGATCACCTCCTCGCCCTCCTTGATGCTCGCGATCTTTCGGATGTCGAGCCGGACCGAGGCGTAGAACTTGAGCGCGTTGCCGCCGGAGGTCGTCTCCGGATTGCCGAACATGACGCCGATCTTCATCCGGATCTGGTTGATGAAGATGACGATGGTGTGCGACTTCGAGATCGAGCCGGTGAGCTTGCGGAGCGCCTGCGACATCAAGCGGGCCTGGAGGCCGACATGCGAGTCGCCCATCTCCCCTTCGATCTCCGCGCGCGGAACCAGCGCGGCCACCGAGTCGATCACGATGATGTCGACCGCGCCGCTTCGCACCAGCTGGTCGGCGATCTCGAGCGCCTCTTCGCCGGTGTCGGGCTGCGAGACGTGCAGGTTCTCGACATCGACGCCCATCAGCTTCGCGTAGGAAGGCTGGAGCGCGTGCTCCGCGTCGATGAAGACGGCATTGCCGCCCATCTTCTGAGCCTCGGCGATCATGGCGAGGGTCATGGTCGTCTTACCCGACGACTCCGGCCCGAAGATCTCGATGATCCGCCCGCGCGGCACGCCGCCGACCCCGAGCGCGAGATCGAGCGAGAGCGATCCGGTCGGCACGACCGGCATGCTCTCCACCGCGCGGCCCTCGCCCAGGCGAATGATGCTCCCCTTGCCAAACTGCTTCTCGATCTGCGAGATCGCGAGCTCGAAGGCCTTCGCCTTCTCCTTAGGTGCTTCGACCGACATCGTTCCGCACTCCTCTCACCTCTAGTCCGTCATCCCGTGTGTCCGCGCAGCGCTTGAAGCGTGGCGGACCCGCTCATCTGGAAACGGGAATGGCGTGCTTTCCGGCCGCGATCTGTCGCGCGCCCGACGGCGCGAAGCTCGACAGGATCAGAGTCCGCCGCCGCTGCTCCCCGGAGCCGACGCCCGATCGTCGGATCCCCCTCGCATCCGAGGAATCTCTCCACTTCCGAGGGGCTTCACGTCTTCCGCGAAGCCGTCCCTCGAGCGATTTGCGGTGGTGGTCCGAGGGTTCTTGGTACCGCGTTCCCTGCGGACAAAGCTCGCTCTCGATCAGCGCAATGGCGCCGATGGTATCTTCCGACGTTTCCGCTGTCAAACGAGCGAAGGGAAGCAGTTTCCGCGCCAGCGTTGCCGCCGCTCGATCACCCGAGCGAGCTCCTCCCCGCGTGAGCGACGGCGAGGGGCGAGTAGCTCGCTCCACTCGAGCTGAGCTTGCTCTCGAAGAGGATCAGCGTGTCGATCGATCCGGACGCATCGCCCGGCGCCCCCCCGAAAAGACGTGCCGCAACCGGCGCGGGAAGTTGCGCGTCGCGGTTCACGCGCCCCAAGGTGAGGTGGCTCTTCCACGGCTTGTCGGACGCACCGAATCCCGCAGCCATCAGCTGCTCCTCGATCGCGCGGACTCTTCGGTCGAGCGCTCCCTGCTCCGCCTCGATCCCGACCCAGATCACCTGTGGCCGATTGCGCGACGGAAAGGCGGACACGGCGCCGAGCCGCGCGGGCACCGGCTCGAATCGATGATCGAGCGACGCGACCAGCTGGGACGCACGCGAGACCGAAGCCGCGTCCAGGTCGCCGAAGAAACGGACCGTCAGGTGGTAGTTCTCGCGCGGGACCCAGCGGATTCCCGACGGCGCCTCGCGGCGCATGCGCTCGCTCAGACGCGCCGCCTCGGCGACGATCGCGTCGGGTAAGAGAAGCGCGAGGAAGGCCCGAGTCAGCCCATGCTCGCCCGGCACCTAGCTCTGCCCCTCGAGCGGAATGCCGGCGATGTGCCGGTGCAGCAAGAGGAGCGCGGTGGTAGTGGCGCGCGCGCTCACCGCGGGTCGACTCCCCGGGAAGTGCCGCCGCACCGTCTTGATGCCGTTCTGGTCCGCGAGGCCGAAGTAGACGAGCCCGACCGGCTTCTCCTCGCTTCCGCCGTCGGGCCCGGCGATCCCCGTCGTCGAGAGGCCGATCGATGCGCCGAACGCGCGGCGCGCTCCCTCCGCCATGCGGGCCGCGCACTCCGCGCTGACCGCGCCGTGACGCTCGAGGGTGGCCTCATCGACTCCGAGGAGGGACGACTTCGCGGCATTGGCGTAGGCAACGATCCCCCCTTGAAAGTAACGCGAGCTTCCCGGCACGCGCACGATCGCCGCCGACACGCCGCCCGCGGTGAGCGATTCCGCGACCCCGAGTGAGAGCCGGTGCGAGAGGAGCGCCGCACCGATCCGCTCTTCCAACGTTTCGTCCCCTTCGCCGAAGACGAGGGTGCCGAGCACGCGCCTTACCTCGTCGACCCACGCAGCGTGATCCGCGTCGCTGAGCGCGGAGCCGAGCGGCCGCTGCAACCGCAAGTCGACGCCTCCGGGATGCGGCAGGTACGCGACCTCGGCGCCCTCGGGCGGCGCGATCCTCTCCGCCAACAAAGTCTCCGAAGCTCCGGCGGTCCGAAGCACCACCTCGCGTCCTCGCGGCAGACCGAGCGTGTGGAGCTCCTGCTCTAAGAAAGGCAGCACGAACGAGTCGGACATCGCCTGCATCTCGCGCGGCACGCCCGGCAGCGCGATCAGAAACCCGCGCGCGTCGCGAAGGAAGATGCCGGGCGCCACCCCTTCCGGGTTCTCGATCGCGGTCGCGCCCTCCGGCAAACGCGCCATGCCGCTCGACACCGGCTGGAGCTTCATTCCGCGTGAGGCATAGCGCGCCTCGATTCCGCGCCACAGCTCGTCGCGGAAGACGAGCGGCAGGCCGAAGGCGCGCGCGATCGCCGGTCGAGTGATGTCATCGGGAGTGGCGCCGAGGCCGCCCGTCATCAAGATCCCGTCGGCGCGTTCCCGCGCGACGTCGAGCACCGAGGCGAGCGCATCCTCGCGATCGAGGGTCGAGCTATGCCAGGTCGGGCAGAGTCCGAGCTTCGCGAGCGCGCGCGAGAGGAAGAGGTAGTTCGCATCGGCGATGTGCCCGGAGAGGATCTCGCCTCCGATCGTCAGCACCTCGAGCTTCATCGAGCTTCCTCGCTCAGCGCGCGAGCGCGGGAATGAAGTGGACCGCCAAGCGGAGCAGCAGATTGCCGTAGATGCCGGCCATGATGTCGTCGGCCATCACGCCGAACCCTCCGCGCAACGACTGAAGCTGGTAGGCCGGCGGCGGCTTCACCACGTCGAGCACGCGAAAGAGCAGGAAGCCGACGAGGTAGATCCAGAAGGTATGGCCGACGAGCATGATGGTGAGCAGCACGCCGACCACCTCATCGATCACGATCGGGCTCGCGTCGTGGCCGTAGAGCGCTTCCGCCTGATTCGCCAGCCAGGTTCCGATCACGGTCAAGACCGAGAGGAGCACGATCCATCCGACCAACGGAAGCGGCGGCACGAACCAGAAGATCACCAGCGTGACGAAGGACGCGAAGGTCGCCGGCGCGATCGGGAAATACCCGGTAAAACCGAAGGTGGCGCCGAAGCGGACCAAAAACTCCGCCGGCCCTCCGCGACCCCGACGTCGTTGCATCGGTCGGCTCATAGCTCCTTCCTTCCCTCGAACGCGCGAGCCAAGGTGACCTGATCGGAGAGCTCCAAGTCGGAGCCGATCGGAAGTCCGCGCGCGATGCGCGTGACGCGAATGCCGAACCCGGCGAGAAGCTCGCCCAGGTAGTGCGCCGTCGCCTCGCCTTGCGCCGTGGGATTCGTGGCGAGGATCACCTCGCGCAGTTTCCCCTCTCGAGCGCGCGTTTCAAGGTCGGCGATGCGAAGATCCTCCGGCCCGACGCCGTCGAGCGGCGAAAGGCTCCCGCGGAGCACGTGATAGAGACCATGAAAGGCGCCGCTGCGCTCGACCGCGATGACGTCTCCCGGCTGCTCGACCACACAGAGTAGCGCGGCGTCTCTCGAAGGATCGGCGCAGAGGTAGCACGGCTGCGTCTCCGCGATGTTGCCGCAGAGCTCGCACGCCATGACCTCGGTACGCACGCGCTCGATCGCGCGCGCGAGCTCGATCGCCTCCTCCGCCGGCACCTTCAAGAGGTGAAAGGCGAGCCGAAGCGCCGTCTTCTTTCCGATGGAGGGCAGGCGCGCCAGTCGATCGATCAGGTCTTCGAGATGCTTGGAGCTGTATTCCACGCGAGCGAAGACTAGAAGAGCCCCGGCAGATTCATTCCGCCGGTGATCTTCTGCATTTCGCCCTGGATGTGCTCTTCCGCGCGGCGGTGCGCGTCATTGATCGCGGTCAAGAGAAGGTCCTCCAGGAGCTCGACGTCCTCGGGATCGACCGCCTTCGGTTGGATCTTCAAGCTGACCAGCTCGTGCTTGCCGTTCACCACCACGGTGACGAGGCCGCCGCCGGAGCTCGCCTCGATCGTCTGCTCGGCCAGCTTGGCTTGCATGTCGGCCATCTTGCTCTGCATCTGCTGAGCCTGCTTCATGAGCTTCTGCAGTTCCTTCACGACTACTCCTTGCGGCGCGCCGAGCGCACCCGTTGCTAGGCCGGTCCGATCACGTCGCCGTCGAAGAGGTCCGCGATTCTTCTGACCTGGTCAGGCGAGGTCGCCTGGTCACCGCTTGACTTGTCGCCGGCGGAGGAGTCCCCGCTCGATCCAGCGGCGTTCGTGGTCGCGCGGGCGCGCGCGGCCGCCCCCGCTCCCTCGCTGATCGCTTCGTACCTGATGCTCGCGCCCGGCCCAAAGTGGGTCTCGACCGACCCCAGAATCAAGCGGCGATTCTCCGCCTTCTCGACCTGCTCGCGATGGTAGGCGGAGTAGCCCGCGATCCCGACGCGGAGCGCATTGCCTTCTCGCGCGAGCAGAACCGATCCGATGAGGAACATCGCGAGTCCCGGCTTCTTCGCGGAGATGTCCTCGACCGCCTGATCCCACGCCTCCGCGCCCTCGGTCGGAGCCGCGCCCGAAGCGACCGGCACCGCGATGGAGGTGGCCGCTGCCGCGGGCTCGCTCGTCGACTGGGCTCCGGCCTTCGGTATCGAAGGCTTGCTCGATCCTGAACGCTGGAGCTGCGCGCGCACGGCGGCGATGCCCGCGGCGGGATCGGCGAGCTCCGGAGACGCCTCGGTCGCGGCACGCGGCGTCTCGGCCCGCGGCGTCGCTCCACGCGACGACGGTCCCTGTGGCGAATGTTCGAGCACACGACCGCGAGTCGCGTCGAGGAAGCGCCGGAGGTCGAGCCCGGTCGGCAGCTCCGCCAGCTCGGCCAGAAGGAGCTCGAGATGCACGCGCGGAACGCCGCTTCGGCGCATCGCCGTGAGCGTCTCCATCGCGAGGCGACACGCGCGCAGGAGATCGATCGCGTTCCACTCCGCTGCTTGCGCGACGTACTGTGCCTTCTCCTCGTCCGTCCCCTCGACCAGCTCGGTCAGAGACGCGTCGGTCGCGACGATCAGGAGATTCCGAAGATGCAGAAGGAACTCCTCCGCCAGCTCCTGAAGATTCGCGCCATCCTCCACCGCCTCGCCCAACGACCGGAGCGCGCGCGCGGAGTCATGCGCGATGAGGGCGGCGCTCCACTCGAAGTAGAGCTCACGCCCGGCGATGCCGAGCGCTTCGGTCACGCCCGCGGCGGTGAGCGGCGAGAGCCCGGTCGCGATCACCTGATCGAGGAGCGTGAGCGCGTCGCGCATTGAGCCTTCGCCCTTCCGCGCGATCAAGCTCAGCGCGGCGCCTTCGGCCGCGATCGACTCCTGCTCGCAGATGAGGGCGAGGCGCGCCGCCGCTTCCACCGTGCGAAGCCGCGCGAAGTCGAAGCGTTGGCAGCGCGAGAGAATCGTCTGCGGCACCTTGAGCGGCTCGGTCGTCGCCAGGACGAAGATGACGTTGGGCGGCGGCTCCTCCAGCGTCTTGAGCAGCGCGTTGAACGCGTCCTGCGTGAGCATGTGCACTTCGTCGATGATGTAGACCTTGGTCTGCAGATGCGCGGGCGCGTAGCGCACTCCCTCGCGCAGATCGCGGATGTCGTCGATGCCGCGATTGGAGGCGCCGTCGATCTCGATCACATCCATCGCGCGGCCGGTGGTGATCTCGCGGCACGACTCGCAGTGATTGCACGGCTCGTCGTTCGGACCCTCGATGCAATTGACCGCCTTCGCGAGGATGCGCGCCATCGAGGTCTTCCCGACCCCACGCGGTCCACAGAAGAGGTAGGCGTGCGCGGTCCGATTGGTCTTGAGCGCGTTCGAGAGGGTGCGCGAGACGTGGTGCTGACCGGTGACGTCTTGAAATCGCTGCGGGCGCCACTTGAGGGCGAGAACGAGGTAGCTCATGACGGCTTGGGACCTCCCCGGATAGAGGGATTCGGCGCGCCCTTTCAGAGAGCGGTACTGGACGGTAACAGTACGGCCGGGAGGTAGCAAACCCCCCGGCCGAATGAACTGGCCGTGCACCCAACTTCGATCCACCGGTCGTAAGAACGAGACTGCTGGTGGCTCAGACCAGGCGACTCCACGGCGCCCAAGGGGTCCTGCGTACCGCTGCTACCTTCCGGTCCTGACGGGGTTGGCAGATCCTCGTCGCGTGGGGCCTGGCCCTCAAAGCCCCATGGCCTCTCGCTCCGCCTCCCGGGCGGGACCTCGGAAGGGAGTTCAACCCCGCTGAAGCGGATTGCGGGTTACAGGACACCGCTAGCTCCCCGTCTAGCACGGCCACTTGGAGGGCGAACCGACGGGTCCGCCCAAAAGGACCGGGTGGACCGAATGGTCCGCCCAAAAGGACTCGGACCGGAGGTGCCTCTGCACCCCCGGTCCGAGATGTGGAGATGATCGGGATCGAACCGACGACCTCCTCGTTGCGAACGAGGCGCTCTCCCA
>CAZZAH010000197.1:0-7766 GCA_964652115.1 uncultured bacterium
AAACCACATCGGCGGAGTCCTTCCACGCCACGCAGAGAAGGGCGTCGGAAGACGGGGACCAACGGGGCCAGTATTCGCCATCACCCGTTTCGGTGGCTTGTACAACCCCCGACCCATCGATCGCCATGGTGTACAGATCGGGAGAGAACTCGTCGTCCCAGTACGCCTGAAAGGCGATGCGGCTGCCGTCGTGTGACCAGTCGGGGCTGGCCGCTCCCAATCCGCTCGGAGTGAAGGTCAGTCGGGTGACATTGAGCGCGAGCGTCGTCGCGCTCACCACATTGGAGAGGATCGATACGTTGGCTCCATCGTCATGGGACTTGAGCGCCACGAACTCGGTGGTGTTGGGCTGCAGGTCGGTGACGACGAAGGCCTCGGCTGCACCGGCCGCGGCCGGAATCGGCAGCCCCGAGATGGGTGTGGCGGAGTCCCAATTCTGCTCGTTGATCTCCTGGTTCGATCTGCGGAGCTCGTAGGACGTCGCACGTCCCGAGGTGCCGTCGCCGCCCGGCGCCGTCCAGCGAAGCTCGATCGTCCGCGTCGTGACCGCGCCGACGGTGAGATCGGACACCGCGCTCGGTGGAACGGTGTCCGCCAGGGTCAGCGACGCGAGGTTGGACAGCTCTCCGGAGTTGTCCACTTCGTCGAGGGCGACGACCGCGAAGTACCAGCTGCCCAGAGCCAACCCCTCGAGGGAGAGCTGCTCGAGGCGCCCAGCCTCCTGCGGAGACGGCGCGGATTCGACCGGTACCGCTTGCGCCCAGTTGAGCGACGTGATCGGCGCATCGAAGCGACGCAGATCGTATCGGGTCGCCGTCCCTTCCGCACCGTCGTCTCCCGGCGCGGTCCAGCCGAGCAACACTCGCCGTCCACTGGTCTCGCGGGCTGACAGATCCGAGATTCGAGCCGGTGGATTCGTGTCCCTCGGCGTGGGTGTAGGTTGCTCGTCATCCCCGCAACCGAGCAGCAGAAGTGACGCGAGAAGATAGTCCAAGCAGCGCGGCATTGCGTCCCCCTCGCTCGCTCTCGGAGCCTCTGCGCTTGAGGAGCGGCCCTTCGCGCGGAAAGCGTTCGCGCGAGTTCCCCCGGCCTTCGTGGCGGGAAAATCTGCACGACACCCGCTGCGGCCGCAAGGACAAACCTGGCCGAGGGGGAGCGCAGGTCCAGCGTCTCGGCGCGGCAAAGAAAAAGGCTCCCGACTTCGGTCGGGAGCCTCTTCGTCATGGTGCCGGGAGCGGGATTTGAACCCGCACGGGTTGCCCCACACGCCCCTCAAACGTGCGTGTCTACCAAGTTCCACCATCCCGGCATCGGGAAGCCCGCGAATCGCGGGACGAAATCGTTCGGAAGGCCGAGCCTACTTTCCGCCGGCCGGCGCGACCGGTTCAGTCGACGGCGCTGTCCCGGACGCAGGCGCTGTCCCGGACGCAGGTGCGGTTCCGGAAGCGGGTGCTCCCGTCGCGGGCGCTCCGCCGCTCGGGCTCGTCCCCTGATCCATCGGCATCGACCCGTCAGGAGTCGCCATACCCGGAGCAGTCGTGCCCGGAGATGACGGCATCGGCACTGCCGGTGCCGTCGCCGCCTGGCGCTTGATCAGGCTGCTGCCGCCGGTGCTGCTGGTGTTCGCTCCGCTCAGGATCGCGAGCACGAGACTGGTCACCATGAAGGCGCCGCCCAAGATCCAGGTCGCCTTGCCGAGAAAGTCGACCGCGCCACGTCCGCCGAAGACGGTCGAGTTGCCGCCCATGCCGAACGCGCCGGTCAGCCCGTTTCCCTTCCCCGATTGCATGAGCACGACCGCGATCAGACAGAAGCTGACCAGGAGGTGCACGATAACCATCAACGTGAACATGTAGGGGCAAGTCCTCCCGCGCAACAGGCGCAAAGCGGCAATCTAGCCATCGACACCCGAAGGGTCAAGCCGTGTTTTCCCTCACGCCCTCGCGATGCCGAGGAACGACGCGGCCTCGAGACTCGCCCCTCCGACCAGCACGCCGTCGACGTCGCGCTGTCCCAGGAGCTCTCTCGCATTGTCCGGCTTGACGCTTCCACCATACAGCAGCGGGACGGCGCCGCCGCCGGTCCCCCATCGTTCGACCATGCGCGCGCGCGCGAAGGCGTGTGCCGCCTGGGCCTGCTCCGGGCTCGCGGTCTTCCCGGTCCCGATCGCCCACACCGGCTCGTAGGCGATGACCAAAAGCGGTAGCTCCTCCGGCGTCAGTGTCGCGAGTCCGCGCTCGAGCTGTCGCGCGAGCACCTCCTCGGTCCGATTCGATTCGCGCTCCGCCAGCGTCTCCCCCACGCAGAAGAGCGGCCTGAGCCCTTGGTCGAAGGCGGACCGAAGCTTCTTCGCGAGCAACTCGTCGTTCTCGCCGAAGGTGTGGCGCCGCTCGGAGTGGCCGATCAAGACCCAGCTCGCGCCGGCGTCCAAGAGCTGGCGCGCCGCGACCTCGCCGGTGAAGGCGCCCTCGCGTCCGGGATAGAAGTTCTGGCCTCCGACCGCGATCCGACCCGCCGCCGCGTCGACCACGGCGGTGATCAAGGGGAAGGAAGGAAAGACGAGCAGACTGCGCTCGGGCGGGAGGTCGGACGCGCCGGCGGCGATCGCTTCGGTCAAGGCGATCGCCTCGGCGCGCGTCTTATACATCTTCCAGTTGCCCGCGATGATGAGCTTCGACATGGCGCCCATCACTTCGTGTCGAGCGCGGCCACGCCCGGCAGGGTTTTGCCTTCTAAGAACTCGAGCGACGCGCCGCCACCGGTCGAGACGTGAGAGACCGCGTCCTCGAGCTTGGCCGCCGCGATCGCCGCGGCGGAGTCGCCGCCTCCGACGATGGTGACCGCCCCCTTCCGTGTCGCCTCGGCCAAGGCGCGCGCGACGGCGAGCGTCCCCTCCGCGAAGGGCGCGGCTTCGAAGATGCCCATCGGACCGTTCCAGAGCACGGTCTTGGCACCGCCGAGAATCTCGGCATAGCGCGCGCGGGTCGCCGGTCCGATATCGACGCCCATGCGATCGGCGGGGATCGCACCTGCCGGGACGACGACGCCGGCATCGCTGCCGTCGACCGAGGTCGAGGCGAGCGCGTCGGTCGGCAGCACGATCTTCCGCGCGCCTTCGCCCGCGAGGAGAGCGCGCGCGAGGTCGAGTCGATCGTCTTCCACCAGCGAATTGCCGGTCGACGCGCCCTGCGCGCGAAGGAAGGTGAACATCATCGCGCCGCCGATCAGAAGCTGATCGACACGCGGGAGGAGATTCTGGATCACGTCGATCTTGCCGGAAATCTTGGCGCCGCCGAGCACGGCGACGAAGGGGCGAGCCGGCTCCGCCAACGCGCGGCCGAGATACGAGAGCTCCTTCTCCATCAGAAATCCGGCGGCCGCAGGATGGAGGATGTGCGCGATTCCCTCGGTCGAAGCATGGGCGCGATGCGCGCTGCCGAACGCGTCGTTGACGTAGATCTCCCCCAGCTCCGCCAAGGCTCGCGAGAAGGCCGCATCGTTCTTCTCCTCCTCCGGATGGAAGCGCACGTTCTCGAGCAGCAGCACGTCGCCGTCCTTGAGCGCCTTCGCCTGTGCAAGCGTGGTCGCGCCGATGCAGTCGTCAGCGAAGAGCACCGGCACGTGAAGCAGCTCGGAAAGTCGCGCCGCCACCGGTTTGAGCGAATACTTCGGATCGGGCCCGCCCTTGGGGCGTCCGAGATGGGAAGCGAGGATCACGCGCCCCCCCTGCTCGCGCAGTGCGCGAATGGTGGGGAGCGCGGCCACGATGCGGGTGTCATCGCCGACGTGGCCGTCCTTCAGAGGAACGTTGAAGTCGACCCGCACGAAGACGCGCTTACCGCGCACGTTCAGGTCGCCCAGGGTCAGGAAACTCACGACTGCCTCCTTGCCGGGGAATGCGATTTTGCCGGCGCTAGGCGCGGATTCGGCCGCGCCGGGGAGTCATTGCAGGCCCCCGAATAGATTCGTATAAACGAGCGAGTAGTCGCCCACCCCGAACTCGTCCACGAAGATGAACTTGAGGTTCATCGATTGTCCCGGGGGCACGTAGTCCGGCAGGAGCGGATCCCCGCGTCCCGCATATTCCCAAATCTCGTACGCACGATTGTCCAGCGGCGTGCGATGCCGCGTCTGATGCATGCGCGTGGTCGCGTCGTCGGCCGACTCCTCGATCTCCTGAGGCAGCACCTGCCAGAGCAGCTCCTCATCCTGAGGATTGAGCTGCACGCTTACCTCATCCGGCTCGCCGAAGCGCACGAAGACGCGCCCGCGATCGGAGGTCAGCCCCTTCGGCCAGCCGCCGAACTTCTCCTCCGCCTGGCGAACACGAGCGTAGAAGACCGACTCGAGCTCGCTCGGCTCTCCCGGCGTCGTGGGGTCATAGCGATCCCACAGCGCTTGCAGATACGCCTCGCGCCCGCCGCGATCCAAGAGGGTGAATTCCTCGAACTGCTCGGCCGGAAGGAGCACGCGGGCGTAGGCGGTCAGCTCGGAGTCCTTCAATCGCTCGAGCTTTCGGTCCCACACGATCTGAAATGCGCCGCGACTCATCCCGATCGGAAGACTCGACGGTCCGGCCGCGGGATCACGCAGCGCGATTTCGAGGAAGTAGGTTCCGGTCGGAAGGTCGGCCACATCGAATCGCTTGAGGTCCCAGAGCGCCTCCTCGACGCGGAGGGTTTCACTGCGCTCGCGAACGAGCAGGCTGTCCGACTGTCGATAGATGCCGTAGTGCGTGAGCACGCCGTCGGTGCGCGTCGAGTCCCAGCCGGTGGGACGATAGCGCTCCCAATAGAAGGTCAAGACCGGCGCGCTACGGCCGTAGGTGCGATAGGGGTTGGGCTCGAGCCGCGCGCGGAGCGAGCGGAAACTGGTGCCGGCGGTCGCCTCGCCCAAGGGAATCGCGGCGTCGGCCGTTCCCGAAAGCCCTCGCGCAAAGAGGATCCCGGAAAGAGGCGCATCCATTACCGGCGCCTCGCCATCGTTCGGGCCGCCGCCGTTCGGAAAGGAAAGGCGAGCCGCGGCCTCACCGCTCGGCCGAACGTCCCGCATCTGATCGAGCAGACCGCGCTTGCGTCCGCCGAGGTCGACGACCAGGACGCGAAGGCCTCGCGTCCCTTCGATCCAACGCGGGTAGAGCCGCACCGAACGCCGAGCCGACGGGTCGCGCATCGAGAGCGTGCTGTCGGGCGGAAGCCACATCGAGGTGGTGAAGCGCGCGCGTGCGTCGCCGTCTTCATTCAGCAGCTCGAGCGTGATGCCAAGCGAGTCGCCTTGAGTGGGGACCACCGCCAGGTCCTCGAGCGGAATCGCGATGTCGACCTCGAGGCTCGGCGCACCTGCTTCCCTGAAGGCGACCGCGTCGACCTGGAAACGCACGTTTCCCTTCGCCTCGAGGGGAAAGGGATTCTCGAGCGGATCGGCGCTGAACTTCGGCCAAAAGCCGGCGAGGAGCCCGCCGAGCAGAAGCGTGATGGTGGATGTGGTCATAGGCAGCGGTCGTTTCGCTCGTGCCCAGACGCCGGAACGCGCGCCGCGCCGGCTGCGATCCACGTCGATCGCGGACCGCCCGGCTCACCCGCGCGGTACTGCTCCGCGCGGGCGTGCCGACGGCAGGATCGTCTAGAAGCGGAAGTCGACCGAGAGACGGTGCACTCCCGGCAAGCTCCCCATGTCGGTGTATGCGTAGTCGAGCCGCCCTTCGGAGTTCAAGCTCGTCGCCACCTTGAAGCCAAGACCGGCGGAATAGGTCTCCAGGTCATACTTGAACTGGTATCCGCCGCGCGCGAAGAAGAATTCCTTGAAGCCGTACTCCATGCCCCACGACGCGCGCTCGTTGTTGTCCGGCGGATGGCTGAACTCGCCCGCGGTGATGATGAGGTTGTTTCCCGACTCGTAGAGCTTCATCGACATCCCGACGCGGAAGACGGTCGGCATCTTGACCGAATCCTGGATGAACTTCATCTCGCTGCCGATGTTCTGGATCGCCATTCCGATCTTGAGGCTGCGGTAGCCGGTGTCGTAGAGCGTCCCGAAGTCGAAGGTGTAGGCATTGGCCGAATAGGTCGCCAAGCTCGACTGCAGGTAGTTCAACGAGAGGCCGGCGGAGAACTTGTCCGTGAACGAACGGGCGTAGGTCGCGCCGACCGCGACATCTCCGGCGTCGAACGACTTGCCTTCGCCCTCCGGACGGAAGACGGTCCGAACCGCCTGCGAGTCCATGTATAAGCTTCGCGTGTTGATGGCGAACCGTCCGGGCAGGAACCCGACGCCGAACACGTACGCCGCCTGCGTAAAGCTGATGTCGGCCAGCCACGTGGTGTGGTTGACGCTGATCACATTGTCCTGAAGTCGGGCCACGCCGGCCGGATTCCAATAGATCGCGCTCGCGTCATCGGCAACCGCGACGAAGGCGCCACCCATTCCGATGGCGCGCGCTCCGACCCCGATCTTGAGCATCTGGCCGCCAACCGTCCCGACCTTGGCGAACTCCCGCGCCGCCTCCGCTCCGTTCGGAGCGATCACCGCCGCGGTCAGGAACGTCGCAACCGCAGTTAACCAGGTGCGCCTCACGCCAATCCTCCTTGGGACCTCTGTCCCGCCAAACCCCTGGCCATTCGGTCCAGGCCTTTCACAGCGCCTATTCATAGCATCCGTCTCCCCCGAGCGCGACGCTCCGCGCTAGCGCACGATGACGAATCGACCCACCTTGGTCTTGCCGCCGCACTCGACCGCGTAGAGATAAATCCCGCTCACGATGTCCTGCCCATTGCGGCTGACCAGATTCCAGAAAACGGTGCCGTTTCCGCCGATGCCATCTCCGCCGCGGGAGTCTCGCCCGTCATGGTCGAGGGTCTGCACGAGATCGCCCGATAGGGTGTAGATCTTCACCGTGCATTTGTCTGCGGGCAAGCGGGCGAAGGCGATCTTGGTACCGGTCGGATCGGAGTCGCTCGGCTCGAGATCCCAGCCGTTCGGGTTCTCGTCGCGGATGTATGGGTTCGGAACGACCATGATGCGGTCCAGATCGTTCTTCGCCACCGAGTCCCAGCGAGGAACGACCGCCGCCGCTTCGACGCCGGTGGGCCGACTGCCGAGCTCGATCGTGTTCTGGCTGGTCGAGTCGACGAGCACGCTGTACGCCGTCACGTCGTAGAAGTAGAGCATCCCGTTCTTCAAACCGAGGGTGTCTTCGTAGACGTAGCGACCGACCGGGTAGTACCACAGCTCCTCTTCGCCCGGCACGGTGGAACCGGTCTTGACGACGTAGAGCGAGTCGATGTCCTGGCGGTATCGATTGAGGAATTTCGGCGACTCCGCGCCTAGCCCATCATCCGGATCGAGCGAGAGGTCGGCGATCTGCTGCCATTCGTCGGGCCCCGGCCCGGTCGATCCGACCGGTCGGTTCCACCCTTCGACGCGCCACACCTTGTAGCCGGTGAAGATGATCTTTCGCTGAATCGGATCCGCGGTGAGCTGACTGTTGTTGTCCCACGCCACCACGACCCTGCGATCTCCCGCCGGTACGGTCACGCTGACGTTCGGGTCTCCCTCCACCACCTCGTCGATGTTCGTCTTGGGCGGCGGCGGCGCCACCGTGCCGACCCAGTGGACCAGAGACTCGAGCCCCTCGTTGGCCGCCTCCACCGGATCGTGGAAGAGCGGTGTACAACAGTTGCAGTCGTTGTCCTTGTAGTTCTGCGGCAAGCAGGGGATGTCCTTGATCGTCACCGTTTCCGGGCTGAGCGAATCGCAGGGGTTCCGCC
>CAZZAH010000198.1:0-6134 GCA_964652115.1 uncultured bacterium
CGCAGCACCTTGAGCCCGGATTCCCAGTTCTTCCGCTTGAGCTGGATGAAGCCGATTCCTCGGAGCGCCTTCGCATTCGTCGGCTCGGCGTCGATCACTTCCTGGTAGACCTTCACCGCCGCGTCGAGCGAGTCGGAGTTGGCCAGCGCCTGCCCGAGGACCACCTTGGCGGTCGGGCTTGGATTGATCGTCGTCGCCTGGCGAAGGGCGGGTACCGCTTCCCGGAATTGCTTGAGCTGCATCCTGGCCACCCCAAGGTTGAGCCAAGCGAGCGAGCTTTGCGGAGAGAGCGCGGTCGCCTTCTCCAGGATGATCACGGCGGAGTCGGCCTTCTGCTGGCCCAGCTTCAAGACCCCGAGCTCGACGTAAGCGTCACCCGAGGTCGAATCCATCGCCACCGCTTGCGCGAGGCTCTTCTCCGCCTCGAGCGGGAGCTTGAGCACCTGGCTCTGGTAGCGGCCGAGGTTGACGTAGTCGTTCGCTTCGAGCTCCTTCGCCTTCAAGCTGTCGCTCAAGGTGGAGAAGAGCCAAGCGGCCTTTGCCTTGTCGGCCTGATCCTTGCTCTGGATTCCGGCGCGCGCGTAGGCGAGGCGGACGCGCACGTTGGTCGAGTCGAGACCGTAGGCGGTCTTGGCGGCGACGAGACCTTGAGCGTAGTTCCGCATGCGCACGGTCGACTCGGCCAGACCGACCAAGGCTTCCAGATCTTCGGCGCCGAGCTGTCCGCCGCGCAGCTGCACGTAACGCAGGTACGCGCCGGCCGACTTGTCGTACTGCTTGGCCAGGCCGTAGAGCTCGCCGAGATCGCGCCACGCGACGGCATAGGTCGAATCGATCGTCACCGCCTTGACGTACTCGTCGCGCGCTTCGTTGTACTGCTGGATCTTCTCGTAGAGCACGCCGAGGGCATGGCGCACCGGTGCGGTTTCCTTGACGCCGGGAGTGCTGAGCGCCTTGTTGTAGGCCTCGATCGCCAGCGTCGGAGCGTTCCGCTTGTCATAGATCTGCGCGACCAAGGTGCCGTACTCCGGCTCGCCGGGATTGAGGTTGAGCGCGATCAGCGCCTCCTTCTCCGCCGCGGCGAGATCGCCCTTCCCCTGGTTCGCGACCGCCATGCCGTAGTGGTAGCGATCCTCGCCTTCCTTTACGCCCTTCCGGCTCGAGCCCTTCTGCAGCATGCGCTTCGCGTCATCCCACTTCTCCGCCTTGAGGAGAAGGCGCGCTTGCCCGTAGACCGCTTCCCACAGTCCGTTCTTCTCCTTGAGCGCCTGCTCGAACTCGAGCCTCGCTTCGTCGTCTCGGCCAAAGCGCAGAAGTAGGAGCCCGAGGCCGGCGTGCGCCTCCGGGAAGTCAGTCCCCTTCGTCTCTTGCGCACGACCGGCGAGCGCCTCGCGATAGAGAGCCTCGGCGTCCTCGTAGCGGCCCTCGCGGGTGGCGATCTCCGCCTGGCCGTACTTCGCCTTGTAGGCCTGGTACTCGTTCAGGATCGCTTCGTCGAACGACTTCTTCGCGTCGTCGAGCCGGCTCTCCTCGAGCGCCTTCATGCCGAGTCGAATCGGGTCTTCTTCGTAGGTGTAGGAGCGCTTCGCCGCGAAGGCGGGATCCCGGAGGGCACTGCCCAGAAGGGCCAGGCCCGCGACGAAAAGCGCGATCAAGGTAACGGAAAAGGAGGCCGGACGGAGGCTCGATGGCCTCGTTCGCTCCACTCGGCGGCTTGATGAATTCACGTTGACGGCTCGATCTCCTCCGACCCAATCATGCCCCGCCCGAAGTTGACGAGCCCCATTCTCCAGAGCCTCAAGCTCTCGAGTCCTAGCCCCTGTTCCTTCGATCTCTCCCCGCGAAGTGGACAGGGTGGGGCAGCTCCAATGCATGCGGTCTTCTCCTTCCTGGATCAGTTCGTCTTCCCGATTGGAGTCGTGGTGAGGATGACCTCCCGCGCGACCTCACGTGCGGGAAGGAAGCCCAACCGCTTGACCAATCGCTGTCCGCGACCGCTGTAGAGGTAGGTCACGAACATCGAACCCTGGATGCCGCCGTCGGGGCGACATGATACATACAAGTGGTGGTAGAGGGGATAGTCTCCTGTCGCAATTTCCTCCTCTCCAGGCGTGGATGCCGACTCCGCTAACGCTCCCTGAATCCGAACCACACGAAGCGCGCGCGCGCTCAGGTCTTCGGGCAAGACGAGCGTGCTCGCGAAGCCGAGCGACGCGGGATCCTTCGCCGTCGCGTCGAAGACCGCGGCTTGATCGGCGAGGAAGATCACCTCTCCGAGGCGAGTAGAGTCGCGAGTGGAGTCGCTCGCTCCGCGATTCAACTCGAGGAGCGCGGTCACCGCGTCCCACAAACCGAGGTTGGGATCGGGCACGTAGATCCGCTCGATCCGCGCAGTCGAAGAGGAGCGGGTCGAGCTCGAGGAAAGGAGCGCCTTCAGCTCCTCCACCGTGAGCTCGACCATCGGCGAGTCGAGCGGCGCCACCAGCACGATTCCACCCAGCGCGACAGGAAAGACCGGGACCGTGTCGCCGAGCGTCTGACGAAAGAGCGTCTGCTCCTCGGCGGTGGGAGGGCGACTGAGGAATGCCACGTCGCACTGCTTGTTGATCAAAGCTTCGAGCGCTTGCGCCGTTCCGCCGGGCCGCAGGGTGACGTCGATCTCCGGATAGCGCGCGTGGTAGTCGGCCAGGAGCTTCTCCGTCAGCAGAGGAGCGAGGTCGGCGCCGGTCAATACGAACCCCTTTGTGGCGAGGCTGTCCAGGCGAACTCGCGGAAGGTGCGGGCGAAGCGTCGGCAGAAAGCGGATGAACAGGATGACCAGAACGATGACGAGGTAGAAGAGGACCCGAAGTCTGAGGCGCAGGAAGCGTGCATGTCGTTTCTCTCCCCGCGCCTCTGTTCTCGATTCCTCGTCGCCCATAGGGTCGCGGGCTTAGCGCCGCCCCAGTGCGATCCCGACGAATGGCTGCACCCCATCCGCGTCCGCGCGCGCGCCCAGACCGAAGTGGAACCGCTCCTTGTAGAAGGGTGCGTAGCGCAGGCTGGCCGAGGCGTAGGGGCTCGAATCGCCGTTGCCTTGGTCATCGGTCAGCAGCGAGTAGCCGGCCCCGAAGTCGACGCCCAGTCGACGGTGCACCAGCGGTCGAGTGAAGATGAGGCCGAGCTGCTTGGTCGATTCGGTCGAGCCTGTCCCCAGCCCGAAGCCGAGCGAGAGCCCGACGTCGCTGCCGTTCCGCTCCCACATCATGTGCTGAAGCTCGACGCCGGTGACCGCGCTGCCGTCGCGCGCCTCGCTCCGCACCATCACGCCCGAGTGGGTCGGGAAGACGCTGTGCGGCTCGTAGGTCACCGTCTCGTGCGCGCTCGCGAGCTGGCCCGTCGTCTGAGTGAGCTCCGCCTTCGCCTCCTCTAGCTTCTTTTCGGCGAGCGCCGCGGTCGAGTCGGTGCGGACGATCTCCGCCTCGCGTGCGACGAGCTGCTCGTCGTAGCCCTTAGCCGAGCTCACGTTGCTCTCCGCCGACTGGCGAAGATCGTAGAGCGGGCGCGCGATCTCGACCGTCTTTGCCTGCTCGGCCTGGATCTGGGCATAACCGGCTTCGATCGCCAGCCGCTTCCGCTCGAGCTCTTGCACCGCGACGATGCTGTCCTGCTTCGCCGCGGCGAGCAGCACTCGATTCGCCGCCACGACCGAATCCGCCTCAACCGCCAGGCGCTTCATTTCCTTCTGCGCCTCCATCCGCTGCTCGTCGGTCGCGGCGATGGCCGGGACGCCTCGCGTCTCGAAGTACCACTGCCCTCCCCAGCTGAAGAGGCCGAAGAGCAACACGAGGTCGAGCAGGAAGAAAAGGTGGGTCCACTTGAATCGATAGCCGACCCCATCAAGGCCGTTCCGTCGAAGTTGGTACTCGCTCATTTCGAGTCCCCCTTCCGCTTGGTGAGCAGAGAGTCACGGCTTGGATACTTGCCCTCACCGTTGATCAGCGCGGTGATCTTTTGGAAGCGCTCCGGCTCGAGCACCCGCTTGGCCAGATCTCGATTGGCGTCGGCCTCCTTCGCGAGTCGTGCCGCTTCGGTCTCACGCTGCTCGATCTCGACGCGCAGAGAATCGAGCGACTTCTGCAGCTTCTCGAGCCGCGCCGACTTCACCTGTTGCTCGCCCATCGACAACGACACCACGCCGAGGAGCGAATCGCGCTCCGCCTCGAGCACCGTCCGCTCCGCGCGGTCCTGTTCTTGGATGATCGAGATGCTGTCGAGGACGGCCTGAATGGCGTCGAAGCGTACTTGAAATGTGTCCGCGAGGGCGCCGAGCTGCGCCTTCTTCATGTTGATTCTCGAGACCTCGCTCAGCACCTGCACGCGCTCCGCCTCGGCCTTCTGCACCTCTTGCGCGAGCTCCTGCTTCTTCTGCTGCAGCGCGGGCTCGATGCGCTTCGACTTCACGTAGTCGAAGGCGAGGAACGGGATGAGGAGAAACCAAGCACGAACCAAGATGCCTTGGATCCACTTGGGTGGGTCTCTGCGCTCCGAACGCCCGGAGCGGATCTCATCGATCGTCCTGAATGACATCGCCTCTGCTCCCTTGCTGACCCCTCGCGGCTAGCGAGGACGATCAACGCTCTTGTGCGTTAGTACCGATTCCAAGCCTTCGCTGCTCCGCCGTGAACCGCGGGAGTTCTCGGTGCCCCACGCGCGATCGAAGGCCACGCGAACATAAACCGACGCATTTCCCGCTGGAGAAGTGTCGCCGCGGGAACGAATGCCGACACGGAAGCGCGAGCGGAGCGCGCAATGAGCCGCGATGAGCCCCAGTGAGCCGCGATGAGCAAGGAGCCGTCGGCGCGAAAGATGGTGCCGAGAGCGTGAGCTCGCGCCTGCGACCTGAGGCGAGCACGCGATGCCGCGAGCTTGGCGGCTCCGCTCTCCTCGCTCGGGAAACTGACGCAGTTCGTGCGAGATTCTAATCGGACCTCTCCGCCCCGCAGTCCCATCGCCCAACCCCTCGAGGTCCGGGTGGCGTATGCCCCCCACAGACTCCGAGTCCCCCTCGGACTCCGAGTTTCGTCCATTCCCCTGCTTGTTTCAGCAGAGACGGCCATCCGACCGTGGACGGCCGGCCGTAAGTGGCCCGGCCGATTGAAGCACAGCACTCCTCTACGAATCCTTCCCCCCGGCATCTGAAAAATAGCCCCCTCGATCGGGGCGTTCAAGCGGCAATTCCCCTTCGCGGCCTTGGTTAGCCGCGTTGTGCGCGGCGCGCAGGTTCGATTCGACGTGACTCGCGTTTCGCTTGAGGTCTGCCGGCTTGATGCGCGTGACCGCGGTACCGCGGAGATCGGTTCGAATGTCGCCCTCCTCCGCGGCGAGCCAGGCCGCGGCGGTCCGCTCGGCCAACTGAGGTCGCGGCCGAAAGCGCTCCTCGTTCGAAAGCGGCGCCTTCCGATTCCACGGGCAGACGTCCTGGCAGATGTCGCAGCCGACGAGCCACTCGCCGATCGCGCTCGGCCAGGGCTCGGGCATGACGCCGCGATGCTCGATCGTCCAATAGGAGATGCAGCGCCGCGCGTCCAGAACGTAGGGCTCCGGAAAGGCGTCGGTCGGACAAGCGTCGAGGCAACGGCGACAGCTGCCGCACATGTCTCGGATCGGTGCGTCGGGCGGCAGCTCGAAGTCCAAGAAGAGCTCGCCGAGGAAGAACCACGACCCTTGCCGCGGATGAATCAAGCAGGCGTTCTTCCCCAGCCAACCAACGCCGGCGGCCGCCGCGAACGACTTCTCCGCGATCGGCGAAGTGTCGCAGGCGATGCGCACGCGCGCGTCGGGCCGCGCTCGCACCACGAGCTCACGCAGCCGCTCCAACTTCTCTCCCAGAATCTCGTGGTAGTCGTCTCCCCAGGCGTAGCGAGAGACCTTCGGCAGACCGGGCCGAAGCGGCACCGGTTCCGAGCGGAGATACTGCAGCGTCACCACGACCACGGAACGACAGCCCGGCAGGATCGCCTCCGGATCGACGCGTCGTTCGGGATCCCGGGCCAGCCACGCCATGCCGGCTTGATGCCCACGCGCGAGCCACTCGAGCAGATGCTCGCGGCTTCCCGCCGGCACGACCGCCGGCGCAAAACCGATCGAGGTCA